>JACROU010000003.1 GCA_016214265.1 Candidatus Omnitrophota bacterium | reverse complement strand
TTTGAACGAGGCGTCTTAATGAATTGACTTATCCCTGTGTAATAAAGGCAGTTGTGGTATATTTACATATTGGAGGCAGTGGCAAGAGAATGAATCAGATTTTTCGAAACATATTATTGCTTAGCTTGATTACGGCGGTGGTTTTTTCAGGATGGCAAGGTGTTTCCGCAACAACTTACAGAGAAGTTATGAAGCGCTCACACAGTGATGAAAAGTCCGCTCAAGCAAATCATGAGGAAGAAAGCCCGGTTTTAGTCAATTACGAGGTTGGGGATACGTCTAATTTCTATACCAGTCGGGATAAAACCTCGATGCCGGGAGAAGAGTCGGAATGGGAAGATTTGGATGCTGAGGCTGAAGGAAGCCGGTAATCGGCTATTTTCCAAAGCTCCAGAAGATAATTAAAAGAGACGATAATTCGTAGAAGCCATTTGAACTTATAGAATTTTAAAAGGATTCCTAAGAGGAGAAGGCGGCAATGAGAATAGCACGAAAGCTGAATATGTATTGGATGAATAACAAGACAAAAATCCTTGTGGGTTTGTCCGTTGTGGTTTTGATAGTCCTTTCCGTGTGGGGAATGCTTTCTTTAGAAAGTTTTTATCGTCATATTACTCTTGCTCAGCTTCCACTTTCATTCCTTCTTGCGGGTGTGAATGCCGCCATTTTCGTATTCATGTATCAGATGGTTTTGCAGGGGGGATTTTCTCGTATCGATAAAAAAGATATCAAAGGCAAAGACGTGAACATCCGTTTCTCCGATGTTGTCGGCATTGATGAAGCGAAAGAAGAAGCATGGGAAGTGGTTCAATTGATCAAAGATCACGCGCGGCTCAAGAAAATTGGCGGGAAAATCCTGCGTGGAATTTTGATGGTGGGACCTCCTGGCTGCGGCAAAACTTATCTTGCTAAAGCAATCGCAACAGAAGCCGGACTTCCGTTTATCTCAATGGCGGCCAGTGAATTTAACGAAGTTTTTGTGGGTGTCGGTTCGTCTCGCGTGCGCACGCTTTTTAAAAAGGCACGGACACTGGCGTACGGATTCGGCGGCTGTATTATTTTTATTGATGAATTGGATGCGATGGGACACAAACGTACGTTCAACCAGTTTGGTGGTCAAGAAACCAATACGACGCAAAACCAGTTGCTTGTTGAAATGGATGGTCTTGGAGCGAAACAAGAAAAAAAGACGTTGTGACATTGAAGGAAATTTCTGAAGCTATTGAGCGTATTGAGCTTGGCGTGAAGCAGAAAATGAAAATGAATGATAAAGAAAAAGAAATGACTGCGTATCATGAAACCGGCCATTTGATCGTAACTTATCTGTTGCATCCGATCGATGACGTTTTTAAGGCTTCAATTATCCCCAGAAAATCTTCTTTGGGTGTTGTGCATCATACTCCTCGTGAGGAATATTTCAGCCAGGACCGAGAAACTTTGCTGGCGAATATCAAATCAGCGCTCGCGGGATATGTGGCAGAAAAGGTTAAGTTTGGTACGACAACCACGGGCGTGGCTGCTGATTTTAGGCAGGCCATGGCTATCGCGCACAACATGGTTTGGAAGCTGGGTATGGGGCCGTCGAATTTGCTTGGAGATTTTACAATTATTCCCGACACTCAAATATCCAATGACATTAAGATGAAGCTTAATTATGATACGTCGCGGATTATTCAGGAATGTTTGAAAGAAGTTGAAGAATTACTTCGCAAAGAAAATGAAGTTTTTGAACGGTTTGCTCGTGAGCTTTTGAAACGTGAAGAGCTGGAATTTGACGAAATCGAAGCCATTTTTAACGAATACGGCAAATCAAACCCGCGGATTATTGTGAAGAAAAAGCAAACAAAGCAAGAATCTTCCAACAATTAATGACTGCTTGGATTTGAATGAATAGATTCAAAATAGGTTTATTTCTACTCGCCCCAATTTTTTTTGGCCTTGTTTTCTCCGGTTGTGAGAAAACTTACAACGCCGAAAATGTCGCCGATTCCATCAAAGAAATCTGCAAAAAAGAATACAACATCAATAACGTCGAGGTGAAAATTACCGGCAACACTATCGGCGTTCATCTTCCCCTGAGACAACTTTTTTCCAGCGATTTCGAGCATGTTCTGGCAACCGGTAAGGTGCAGAATCTTGAAAGCCTTCTTCAGTTTTCTCCGGAAGCCATGGATAAGGTGGAGGATGTTTTGTTTTCTATGTCCCGCGTGATTTTAAGCACGGGGCGCCCCATCGATTTTTATGTTCTGAAAGCCTCAGACACCGAAGTGACGGGAATTGAACTGGTTTTGATCGGCTATGTTGATGACATTAAGCGCGTCCGATTTTGGGATATTTCCCGGAACGAATATCGTGACCGGGTTTATCACGATTTAAAAGTAAACCGTGCCGTGCTTTGGCATCGCCCGATTTATAATTTGTTCGAGGATATGAAAAAACTTCCCGTGGTGGAAATTCTCGATAAGTATTTCATTTCAGGAACTAATTTAAATATGATTTCTCCGTTTTTTTACTCGCATCTTCTGGAGAATCAGTTCAAAGACAATTTGAAAATTGATATCATTGATATTCGTTCCACTCCGTTTAAGAAAAATGAATCATTGGTTTATATCAAAGCGGCAGAGCATTTCACGCCCAAGAAGGGTCATGAAAATCACAAATTCGTGATTCCCTCCGGCTATGAGGCGGAATATTTATTTATGGTGGTCCAGCAGGGGAATCAGTACCGGGTCAATCGGGTGATTCCATTTGAATACGTGGCCGACAGCGGCAAACTGGAGAAAATTAAATTTCCTGAGGAATTGCGTCTTTACCAAAATATTGGTAATTGGCAGTCCAGTTTTGATATCGCGGAAGTGTTCCTGCCAGAATTTTTAGCTCAGCAAATTTCCCGAAGAGCTACAGCTTTGCTGTTTACGGATGAGCGAATTACAAATACTTTGGGTAAAGTAAAGCCCGAATTTTCCTATGAAAAGCCAAAAGCACCTGCCGGCAGTCAGCAAGCGCCGGGACGCTTTGTTTTTAGTACTTTGCCTCCCGAAAAAGAGGTTTTGCCAGTACTTGAGACTGCACAGCAAGCCAAAGCTCCTGAAGATATCAGCTATTATTTGCACAAGACGCTTCAGCTGGTTGGAAAAGTAATTCACAGCTATGATTTCAAGGATTTCTCTGGAATTCAAGTTCATGTGCCATTTACCGAAACCTCTTTTTTCCTTTCTCCGGGCGATTTAGAGCAGCTCCGGAAAAATAAATTGAACGTTGATTCATTGATTATCGCTGCGAAGTAGTCGGGAAGGTCCGGGAAGGTAGCCGCTACCTTCCCGGACCTGAATTTTTAGCACTCTCTTGACGAGAGTGCTAAAATTCCCCTCATGGAGCAACCCTTTATGTTGACTGAACGGCAGCGCCAAATTTTGTCCGTTGTGGTATCTGAATTCGTGAATTCTGCTGCACCGGTAAGCTCACTAGGCATTTCCAAAATTGTCGAGTTGAGTGTGTCTTCTGCCACGATTCGTAACGAATTGGGGGCTTTGGAAGAGTTGGGTTATATCACGCATCCTCATACCTCTGCCGGTCGCCTGCCCACGGATAAAGGCTATCGTTATTTCGTAGATCATTTGCTGGAGCACGAGGCAATATCCCGGGATATGGCGATAAAGGTTGCCGGGATGTTCAGAGAACGCGTTCAAAGCGTTGACGAGCTGATGCGCAAAGCTTCCAAACTTTTGTCCAGTCTGACTCAAGAAGCAAGTCTGATTGTTTTCCCCAAGTTAGAATCTCAGCATTTTAAGAAAGTAACTTTGATTTCCGTCGACGAACTTCATCTGGTTGTTGTGTGGATTTCAACCACTGGCCTGGTTTGGCACGGCGCCATTGAGCTTGAGAGTCCGGTGGATGCCGAGGCGCTCGATCTTCTGGTGAATTTTTTGAACAAGGAATTGGCGGGACTTTCCTTTCACAAAATCGAAAATTTTCTTACAGCGAAATTGCGCGAACGCCGTGACTCTTTGGCAAAACTTCATGATATTGCCATGAGAGTGGTTAAAGAAAGTCTGAAAGTATCTCAGGAGCTTCGTTTGTTTCTGGATGGTTCCAAGAATGTGCTTGAGAAGCCCGAGTTTGAAGATGCCAAGAAAAGCCGCCGGCTGTTTGGCTTATTCGATTCTAAAAAGGATTTGCTCCGGATTTTTGATGAAAGTATCCGCTCTGAGGGCCTGAAAGTTTCTATCGGCACCGAAAGTCGTTTTGTCGATATTTCTGATTGCGCGTTGGTGACATCTACTTATCAAATGAAGGACGATTCCGCCGGCATCTTGGGAGTGTTGGGGCCCAAGAGAATGAATTATTCTAAAGTTATTTCGCTAGTCGAATACATGGCTGAAGAAATGGCTGAAGTACTGTCGAAGAATTTTTAAGGAGGCAAATCACATGTCTTCAAAAAAAGAAGTCACGATTTCCGAGGAAGAATATCAGATGCTCGCCAAACAGGCCAAAGAACTGGAAGAGCTTCGCGATAAGATGCTCCGGACCGCCGCGGATTATGAAAATGCCAAGAAGCGGGCGGTGCGGGAAAAAGACGAGTTTTTAAAATTTGCCAATGAGCGGTTGATTAGGGAGTTTTTGCCGGTTCTCGATAATCTGGACCGGGCGATTGTGCATGCCAAAACACACAAAGATTCGCGAGAATCAATTTTGCAGGGCGTTGAAATTATCCAAAAACATTTATTTGAAATGCTGAAATCACACGGCCTGGAACGTCAGGAAGTGATTGGTAAAAAATTTGATCCGCATCAGCACGAAGCGCTTGGCGAAATTGAGCACAAAGAGGCGCCGGAAGAAACGATTTTGGAAGAGCTGGAGGGCGGCTACACGTTTCAGGGCCGCTTGCTTCGTCCGGCTAAAGTGCGGATAGCCAAATCGACGAAGTCAGTGACTAAAAAAAATTGTGACGAAAAAGATCCGGATATTACGTAGCGTATAGCGGATAGGAAAAGCGAAAGTTTTTTCTATACTACGCTATACGCAAAATGCTATCGGCTAGAAAAGGTATTAACTAATGTCTCGAACCGCTAAACGTGATTATTATGAAGTGCTGGGCGTTGCGAAGAACGCTTCGGAAGACGATATCAAAAAATCTTATCGCAAACTTGCGCTGAAATATCATCCTGACAAAAATCCGGGTGATAAAGAGGCTGAAGAAAAATTCAAAGAATGTGCCGAGGCTTATGCCGTATTGAGCGACGCGAATCAGCGGGCGCGGTACGATCAATTCGGGCATTCATTGGGCGGCCATGGATTTAGCGGATTCGAGGGGTTCACTGAAAATTTCCGCGATTTTGGTGATATCTTCGGCGATATTTTTGAGGATTTTTTTGGGACGTCAACGCGACGGCGCGGGCCGGGAGGGGGCGTTCGCGGTTCCGACCTTCAATATAATTTGGAAATAACGCTGGAAGAAGTGCTTTCTGGAAAAGAAGTGACGCTTGAAGTTAACCGGCTTGAAGCTTGTGAGGAATGTCAGGGGTCCGGTGCGGCCCCCGGAAGCAAGCGTGAAACCTGCAATGAATGTCGCGGTAGTGGTCAAATCCGCATGTCCCAAGGATTTTTCAGTATCGCCAGAACATGCCCTCGCTGCGGAGGCGAAGGTGAACGCATCTCAAAACCGTGCCGGAAATGTCATGGAGCAAGCCGTACGGAAAAGCTCCGGAAAATTCATGTGAAAGTTCCACCGGGCATGGAATCCGGTACGCGGCTTAAAATTTCCGGTGAAGGTGAAGCGGGCGAACGGGGCGGCGGGCGAGGAAATCTTTATATTCTGGTTCACGTCAAACAGCATGCGACGTTCAAACGGTTTAACGATGACATTGCCTGCGATGTCGAAATTCCATTCACCATCGCCGTGCTCGGCGGTTCTGTGAATGTGCCAACCTTGGAAGGACCCATGAAATTGAAAATTCCCGCCGGAACGCCAGACGGCAAAGTATTTCGTGTGAAAGGAAACGGACTTCCGAATATCCACGGCGGCGGTCGAGGGGATGAAATGGCACGTATTTCCATCAAGGTGCCTGAGCATTTAACCGATGAGGAAAAAAAGCTTTTGTTTCATTTCGCGACGCTTCGTAAAGAAGAAGTGGATGAGCAAAAAGGTTTCTTTGGGAAAATAAAATTCTGAATAGGGAGAATCTATAATGCCAAATTATGATTATGAATGTGCAAAATGCGGGGATGTTTTCGAGAAATTTCAAAAGATGACGGAAGCGCCTCTGAAGCGGTGTCCCAAATGTAAGGGAACCGTAAACCGTTTGATTGGTGCGGGAGCCGGCATTATTTTTAAAGGAGCCGGTTTTTATCAGACTGATTACCGTTCTTCAAGTTATCAGAAAAAAGCTAAGGCAGAGAGCTCTTCCACGAGTCCCTGCGGTACCGGCGGTTGTAAGTCCGGCGGCCCTTGTGGGAATTGACTTTTGAGCCGGTTTCGATTTTTCCTTGTAACTCTGCCGCTTCTGGCTTATCTGATATTTATTTTTGTTCTTTCAAGCCTGGAGTTCCGGAATGGAGGCGTTCCAATCCGGAATTTGGATAAAGTGATTCATTTTTTTCTTTATCTTGTGATGCCAATTCTTTTTGCCAGGTATTTTCGCCGTTCTTCAACTCCAGCGATTCGCGATCATTTCATGATTTACTCAATTGTCATATCCCTGCTTTTTGCCGCCACTGATGAGTGGCATCAATTTTTTGTTTCCTCAAGGCATTGCAGCTTCCATGACTGGCTGGCAGATGCTGCCGGAGTTTTTTTTGGCGCGG
The DNA here is from genome assembly GCA_016214265.1 of Candidatus Omnitrophota bacterium. Lineage (GTDB taxonomy): Bacteria > Omnitrophota > Omnitrophia > Omnitrophales > JACROU01 > JACROU01. The sequence goes on along the minus strand of JACROU010000003.1, from coordinate 1,523 downwards.
CGGTGTATCGCTTGTATTTAAATTTTCGAGGGCGTTATGAAAAAGCCTGAAGTTTATGATTGGGATATACGGGTTCGTTATTCCGAAACCGATCAAATGGGCGTGACCTATTATGCCAATTATTTTGTCTGGTTTGAGGTAGCGCGCACTGAATATTTTCGCAGTAAAGGCGTTGATTACACTGAAATTGAAAAACGTAAAATTTTTCTGGCGGTCGTGGATGCTCAGTGTAAATACCTGGCTCCGACCCGATACGATGATTTGCTGACAGTCCGCACCTGGATTGGCCGGCTCGGAAAAACGTCAATGACGTTTGGTTATGAAATTATCGAGAAAAAATCTCAGAAAAGAATTGCCCAAGGAAATTCATCGCATGTTTTCGTCAACGAAAAAATTGAACCTGTCCGGATTCCGGAAGAAGTAACGCGCAGTTTTTCTTAAATTTTTCTTAAATTTTATTGACCCTTCCTAGTCGCATTGTTATACTACCGCGCACTTGAAATTCCTTGTGGCACAAGGCGTTTTGATGAATTCGTTCCTCTAACCTCATAACGAAAAGCGGAGTTCCTCATGAGAGTTACGGTATTGGGTGATGGTGGATGGGGAACAGCTCTGGCGCTTACGTTGGACCGCCAGGGAAAAGAAGTTTTAATCTGGAGCGCTTTTCCCGAATATGCGCGTGAGCTGGATCAAAAACGCGAGAATATTAAATTCCTTCCCGGTTTTAAACTCAGTAATAAAATTCAAATTTCTTCCAACCTTGAAGAATCGATTCAATTCGGTGAAGTTATTATCTTTGCTATTCCGACTCAGTTTGTCCGGAATGTTCTCTACAAAACCAAACCATCTTGGTTTGATGAAAAGACCATTGTCAGTGTCGCAAAGGGGATAGAAAAGAAGACTTTGCTCCGGCCTTCTGAAATCGTTTCCGCGCATATCCCGAATTCACGGCTTGTTGTTATCTCAGGTCCTTCTCATGCTGAAGAGGTGGCCCGGCAGATTCCCACCTGCGTGGTGGGCGCCAGCCGAAACACGATGCTTGCCGCGTTTATTCAAACCAATTTTTCAGATGATAATTTCCGGATTTACACCTCCAGTGATGTTGTCGGCGTCGAACTTGGAGGCGCCTTAAAAAACGTAATTGCTGTGGCTGTCGGGATGATTGACGGTTTGGGGCTTGGTGAAAATACGAAGGCGGCGCTGATGACGCGCGGCATGATTGAAATTGCGCGGCTTGGAATCCGGATGGGCGCGCAAGCCAATACATTTTTTGGACTGTCTGGAATCGGGGATTTGATCACGACCTGTTTTTCACCGTATGGCCGCAACTTGAAGGTGGGAACGTTGATTGGCGAGGGAAAAAGCGTTGAAGAAATTATCAAGTCCATGCACATGGTTGCTGAGGGGGTTCCCACCACCGAAGCCGCTGTCGAGCTTTCAAAAAAATATCAGGTTGAAATGCCGATTGTTCAGGAAATTTCCGAGGTTCTGAATAACAAAAAAAATCCGAAGGATGCTATTCA
>JACROU010000054.1 GCA_016214265.1 Candidatus Omnitrophota bacterium | reverse complement strand
CTCGTTCAAAAGCACACTCAAAAAAACACCTAACATATTCATTTTCTTACAGTTAGAAACTGTCCTGTGTAGGATCTTTTGACGCCTGAAATACCAGAAAGTGGCCCAGAATACAAGACTTCACCCCCGCCGGCTCCTCCCTCAGGGCCTAAATCGATAACATGATCCGCAATGCGGATGACATCCAAATTATGCTCGATCACAAGCAAAGAATTCCCACGCGCAAGCAATTCGTCAAAGGCTTTGATCAGAAATTTGATGTCATGATAATGAAGTCCGACGGTGGGCTCATCGAAGATGTACAGCAAATTGCTTCTGGATTGATCCACCAGCTCTAAAGCCAATTTCAGTCGCTGAGCCTCCCCGGCTGAGAGTGTCACGGCTGATTGCCCGAGCCGCAGATAACCCAGCCCCACTTTTTTGAGAATGAGCAATTTCACCACCAATTTCTTGTGCTCATGAAAAAATTCGATCGCCTCATCAACGGTCAAATTCAAGACTTGATGAATATTCTTGGTTTTGTATTTCACTTCAAGAATGTGAGACTGATACCGGGTGCCCGCACATTTTTCACATTCAATAAATACGTCGGCCATAAAATGCATCTCGACGCGGATTTTACCGTCACCTTCACACACCTCACAGCGTCCGCCTGACACATTGAACGAAAAAGCCCCGGGACCAAGCCGGCGTCTTTTCGCATCAGATGTAGCCGCGAAAATCTGGCGGATATCATCGAAGGCTTTGAGATAAGTTACCGGATTTGAGCGAGGGGTCCTGCCAATCGGTGATTGATCGATCAAAACCATGTCGTCAATAAATTCAAATCCGTCAATCGCTTCACACGCCCCGATATCAGAAACGGGACGACCTTTAAAACGAAGATAATTGTTATAAAGCACATCATAAAGCAGAGTGCTTTTTCCGGATCCCGAGACTCCGGTCACCACACAAAATTGTCCGAGCGGGATTGCGACTGTGATGTTTTTAAGATTATGCTCCCTCGCCCCGCGAATAACAATTTCGCGAGTTTCGGATTTTTCCTCTTTTTTTTTCGCTTTCAAAAAACTATCGCGCTCAATTTTTTCATCGCCGCGCAAATATTTTGCCGTTAATGATTCTCTGCTTTTTAGAAGATCTGAGACTCCCCCGTGAAAAATAATTTTGCCCCCTTGAGCTCCGGCGAAAGGTCCCAAATCAATAACCTGATCAGCCATGCGTATCATCGATTCATCATGCTCGACAACTGCCACCGTGTTTCCCAAAGATTTCAGCTCCTTCAGCAAATTGATCAGGAGCTGATTGTCCCGTTCGTGAAGTCCGATACTCGGCTCATCTAACACGTAAAGCGTGTCGACCAGGCTAGAGCCCAACGATGTAGCCAAATTAATGCGCTGTGCCTCTCCACCGGACAAAGTCCGGGAAAGCCGGCTCAATGTAAGATAGCCAAGGCCGACATCATTTAGAAATTTAATCCGCTTCGCGAGCTCGATCAAAACAGGTCCTACGATTTGCTTTTCATGATCCGTTAGCTCGAGTGAGGCGACAAACACCTGGAGATCTTTGAGCGTAAACTGACTAAGTTCATAAATGTTTTTTTCACTCACCTTCACCCCAAGCGCATCCGGTTTTAAACGGCTGCCGCTACAGGACGGACACAAAAAATATCCTCGGTATTTACTCAAGAATATTCGAATGTGCATTTTGTAAGTTTTCTTTTCAAGATATTCAAAAAAGTTACGGACACTGAAAAAATCTTCCGAGCTATTTTCCCCTGCGCCGTAAAGAATCAAACCCTGTTCTTCTTTTGCCAGTTCCCGGAAAGGTTTAGTCCAAGGAATTCTTTTTTTCTGACAAAATTTCTTAAGCTGCCCGAACTCCCAAGTGGTGCTTGGTTTAGTCCAGGGCTCAATGGCCCCATCGGCAAGCGATTTGGCGGCGTCAGGAACAACCAGATTCCAGTCGATATCGATCACTCGGCCAAAACCCTGGCACTCTGCGCAAGCGCCGAGCGGGCTGTTGAACGAAAACATGTGCGGGGTCGGCGCAGGATAGTCTTTCTTGCAGTAAGCACAATGAAAAGAATTTGAGAAAACTTTCTGATTCCAATCTTTTAAACGAGTGTCTTCAGACGGGAGCGAATTTGTTTTTTCGGGTGAGATGAGAACGAAAAGAAAGTTTTTCCCGTATCGGTAGGCCAGCTCTAGAGATTCAACCAGCCGCGCTTTTTTTGATTTTTCAAGCAAAAGCCGGTCTGCAACAATTTGCACCGAGTCAGCCGCCGCATCTTCAAATAAATTTTCGGATAATGGCTTCAATTGGCCACTGGCGGTGAGCGCCCGCAAAAACCCCTGTTTGGTCAGTTCAGTCAAAAATTCCTTGGCATATTTCCGACTATCGGAACCTACTATTACCGGAAAAAGCACGATAATCGCGTGGCCATCCGCTTCTGTTAAAAGTTGCTCGGCTACTTTTTCAGGCTCTTCAATTTCGACAATTCGGCCGCAGCCAGAGCAATATGTTTTTCCGATACGTGCGAACAGGATGCGCAGATAATCATTAATTTCCGTCTGGGTGCCCACCGTTGAGCGTGCATTTGAGATGGGATTTTTCGCCTCGATGGCAATGGCCGGCAAAATGCCTTGAACAAAGTCGACATCCGGCTTTTCCATTCGCTCGAGGAATTGGCGGGCGTACGCAGAAAGAGATTCCACATACCTTCTCTGTCCTTCCGCATAAAGAGTGTCAAAAGCCAGCGACGATTTCCCAGATCCGCTGACGCCAGTGATGACGACAAGCTGATTATGGGGAATTTTGACGTCAACATTTTTCAGATTATGAGTTCTGACCCCTTTTAGGATAATGGCTTCTTCAGACATGGTTCCCTCGCATAGAAACAGTCAAAGACTGCTATGGAACCCGGTATTATATCGAAGAAAGCCAGTAAGAGGAAAGCAGGATTATTTCAAGGCTGCTGTGAGAAATTATCGATTCATCGCTTCTTTGATAGACTTCATCAGATCATCAACACCAATCAAAGTCTGCGATGCAGAATCTAATTCCACAGCCGTGCGGGTACGTGAAAGTCGCTTCACATAAAAAGTGGCAATGCGCTGATCCAGAGGGCCATAAGGATCCATGTACTTCATGTTGTAAACGCGAATGATGCCTTCTCGTTTGTCAGATTCATAAAGATTCCAATTTGGCGTGTTCAAAACAGCATCCAAAACTCTCAGATAAGTGAGATCGACGGCTTTGTGGAAAATCAAAACTTCATCACGCGCGGGAAATAAAGTTTTTGCTGTTTTCTGGGATGCTTTGCGGGCAGTACCGATACAGGCCGGAAGCAGACACGAAATACTTAAAAACATGGCCATTAATACCACCGCTTTCCGGCGTAATTCCGTCATTAAAATGATTGAAATCATAGCCAACAGTGAACCGTACATAATCGGCCAAAAGTCGGTCAATTTCCACTAACAAACCTCTCTGCAAATCATCGGCCGCATTGTCCTGAAGCAACATACGATATTCCAGCGAAAGATCCCATTTCCGGGTCACGTGAAAATTAAACCTTGGCGCCCACAGATAGCTGTCGACAATACTGTTTTGTCCGCTAGATAAATCATAGGCGGCACTGCGAATAGCCAGCTTTTGCACCATTTGCAGATAACGGTTCAAATCATAAGCCCCCTCTACGCCAATCGTGTGAGAAGATTGGTCGAAGGGAATTACATTGTTATATTGAGGATCAGGACCTTTATCATTTAGATAAGTATATTTGGTCAAAAAACTGAAGCGGTCATATTTCACAGGGCGGTATGCAAGACCAATATTAAACTCTGTGAAGAGTCCCGTATTTTGATCCTGCGAAAGATTGCGAGTCACCGAGGTGTTCAACCGGCTCTTTAAAGTAAAATCATCATTAAATCTATACTGAGTCGAATTTTGAAACAGGAGCTGGCGGGTTTTAATCGTTGTTTCGTCATAACGGATTTCAAACTTGGAAGCGCTTTGCAGCCTTTTCTGATCGTTGTAAGCAATAGTGACAGATCCGGCATTTTGTTTATCAGCCTGCGTCGCAATTTCGTCAATGGCGCTGCGTTCAAAAGTTGCCGCGAAATTCCATCGATCCGCCAGCTGAATGTCATAGCCGAGCAAATTCTGTTGGTTTAAATCAATCGCCTGATTTGCCGTGTAACGCCTTTCCGTATAAACCCGGCTGTGATTATCCAAAATATAGGATGTGCCGTAGGTCGTTTCGACACTTTGCTTTCCCTGGCGCGAATTCAGAACTCCAAAATTGGTGTACACCCGGGTGCGGTCATTCACCTCGCGCTGAACGCCAATTAACGTGCCGTCCCCAATATTCCCCACCACCTCTTCGACGGTTCCGATGGTTTTATCATCGATCATTCGCATTTCACCGCCAACACCCAACTGATTGTTCGGTTCACGTCCCATAGTAACCTGACCGCGCATAAACGGCTTGAACCATTCCAAGGCTTGATAACCGATTTTTAAACCCACGGCGTTCTCAAATGGCCCGCCATCCAGTGCGTTCACAACCGAGCGGAACTGAGACTGCACATCAATATTTTGGTGACGATATTCCGTGGTGACATCCCATTTACCTTTGTTGTAAATACCCTGAAGGGTGGTAGTTCTTTGCCGCTCTGGATCAAAAACGTTTTGTCTCAGCATGGGATTATTACGGGTCACCAACTCCAAATGATCCTGCCGCAAACGGAGTTGAAAATGATCCGTCACGTGATAGCGCGCGTCGATCCCGTATTTGCGTGTGTTCTGCTGGCTGGCCATATCAGGAACCGCAAAACCAGGATTCAACACCACATAATACGCGGAAAGATCCGTTTTCTTTCCGATCTTAGTCTGTCCCTTAAGCGACCAAGCGGCACTTCTGTCACGATTTCCAGTTTGAACATTAATTTTCGGATGCGGATCTGCGTTGATAAAAGAAAGACCACCGTCAGTTGACACTGCTTCGCCACCCGGATTGCTAGCCGTATCCGCAACTTCAGCGATCACTTTTGTATTTTCGCCCACACGGAAAGTGCCATCGATACCCCGGTTAAAATAATCATCAGCAGTTGATGGAGCTGTCTGGCGAATGTAAGTGCCACCAACCTTAATGTGATCACTGGCATGCGTCCAGCCACGAGCGCCTAGCGCATTAAAATCAAAAGACGATCCGGTTTCGTATTCATAATCCGCGACTAAAACAAGCCGGTTTCCATTCAAGATTTCGTTGTTGATAATCGTATCGGTATAAGTTACCGAGCTGATTGGACGGTACATGATAATACGACCTGCCTGATAATCAATTTCGTAGTCCTCGCCCTCTACCAAATCACGGGTCACGATAGGTGTGTTTTGAATTTTGTCACGCACCTCAATGTGAAGTTTGTCGCTACCCTCAATAACCAGACGATGTCTCAAATAATAAACCGATCCCCCCGTGCCATAAAACTCGTTATGATCCGGCGCCTGACGGGCATAAGCGCTCATAACTGTAAAGCCGGCTTTGGGGTCACCGTATTTTGTGGTCGTCAGCGTTTCAAAATGTCCCTTGGCGCCCGACAAAGTTCGGTTATATTGAACCAATTCGGTTTCTTTAAAATCAGTGTTCATCGACCCGTATTTGAAAAACGAGCGGTCGGATTCAACTAGAATGTAAAAACGCTCCTGAGTATCATGCGCGTCATAATCCAAAAGCGAAGCATCTCCGTACACCGGATAATATGCATCGGGATCCAAATTGGTAAAAAGCTTCGAAAGATTTCGGGAAGGTTTGCTATTGTCAGTATCTGTTGATGCCTGGATCAGAAGATTGCCTTTGATTTTCCCCTTCACATAAAATGCGACGCGGCCATTCTGATAAAAGGCATCACGAAAACGGTCATTATCCCCCAAAGTGATATAACTGCCTTTCACCGCATTATAACCCAGCTCACCTTCGGCCAACCCTACCAGGAAGAAATAATGATCTTTTACTTCCAGTTCTTTGGAGTAATGAATCGTTTGCCCTTCATTATTCGTTGTGGAAACAACAACGTTATTTTTTCCGTAAGGAAGATACACAATCTCGCTGAAAGAGCCGTCCGAATTCGGAGTGATTTTTTTGTTGTTGATCGTAACGCCGCGCCCTTCTTTCACATTACCGCGTACCATTACGGCGCCTTGACGCGTCAGAGGAATGCTGCGCTTTCCGTCTTTCATCACATTGAAAAACCCGGCGTCAGAATACGGCTGATCCTGCCGGTGACCGTTTCCAGTCACTTTGCTTACCACCCGGAAATTCTGAAGCGCTGTCCAGTCCTCATGATTATCTTTGTCGGCCACGATCAAACGATAGGAGTAATCGCCGGGCTCGATAATTTTCTCATTATCACCAATTCCCGACCAGGGAACTTCCGATGGAGGCTCCCCTTCTCCGTACCCGGTCCACACCAATTCGCCAAATTCATTGCGAACTTCAAGACGCCAGTCCGCGATAATACTGCCATAATTAGTTTCAAGACGGAAAACAGGATTCTGCTCCAAAACTCCCTGGCCCAATTTCAAATCACCTGGAGTCATTGAAATTTGAAGCACCGGTTTGGTTTCATCAAAATATTGAGAAACGTAAACATCCAAATCTTTCTGATATTTTTCGGGAACTTGTCCGGGAGGCAGCTTGACAGCAAAGCTGACTTTGCTCAACATGCCTGGAGTGGTTTTAAAAAGAAATTTTTCTTCCGTAACAAATTTTGAGCCTTTGGGAAGCGAATGGCCGTCAATTTTGATAATGTGCCGGTTGGGTTCCAACGCGGGCACGTGGTATTTTCCGTCTTTATCCGTATAAACAACAACGCCGGTTTCAGTGGCTAAACGAACATTGGGAATGCCTAACTCACCCGGATCCTGAATGCCATTTTCGTTTTTGTCATCAAAAACTTTTCCGATCAAGGTTCCCTGATCAAACAAGGCATCCGAAATAATCCGGACCGGAATACGTACGGCATTACTCATCGGCGCACCGGAAAGCGGGTTACGAGCAGCAAGAACAACGTCATACACTCTTCCAATCGTCGCCGCGGCCGTTACCAAAACCTGAAAGGTTACGAAACGGGTTTCTCCGATGCCAAGCGCCCCCCGAAATGGAATTGTTAGATTAGGGCCCGCCTTTGCTGGAACAATGATCATTCCGTCCGTTTGTATGCTGTTACGAACAATGTCTAATCCATAAGGACACGTAACGTTTAATTCTGCGGCAGGAATCGCAACAGCGGTATTATTAGTTACTCGAACGGAAACCGTAATCAGCTTCCCTTTCCAGGCTTCAATATTATTGGCCGGAGAACTCAAACTGATCGGCCATTGCTGGTTAATTCCAGGAAGATTCTGCTTCGTGACCATACAGGAGACATTGTCAAAAACAATATCGCCAGCACCTAATCCTCCATCTAATTGATTGCTTAACACCATGCGGGCATAAGAGGTATTTGCAGGAGCCGTAGCTTGAACACTGAAACGGGCAAAAGCAGCTCCGGTGTTTGCCGTTGTAATGTTAATAGAATTTTTGGCGCCAATTTGAGTACCGGCCTGATTATAAAATTCAATACGGATAAAACCGCTGGAATCTCCCGGAGGACCCGCCATATTGGGAGTGCGAGCATCCGATTCTAAAACGACATTATCTCCTTGAGTAACTCCAAAAACGTCCTGAAAAACACCGGAAGTATTTCCGCCAAAGTCACTCTCATAAAATGAAGCGACACCATTGGTAGTAAAGGGAGCTCCAATGGGACCCGGAGCAACAGTCACACGATTAGCTACAGTTCCACCCGCCGTAAACGCCGTCCAATTAGACGCATCGGTTGCTGCCGCACCGGCCGTTTCAAAACTAAAATTGATAACGTCGGAAAATGTCTGAGTAGCGGCGTAAGCCGAAGAAAGTGGACCGATGACAGACAGAAAAAAAGCAACAGCGATTAAAGAACAGAAAGTTTTTTTCAAAATCGTGTAAGCCATAAAATCCTAGAAACGGTTGAGGGAAAAGTTGATACCAACCCGGTAATCCCGATCTGGCACACTGGACGGCGGCTCTGTCTTGGTGTTTTGAACCCCGCCAAACGCGATATATTCGCCAAATATTTTTGTTCTGAAAAGCCACTGGGAATTCAAGAAACGATACGCTCTAAACGGCATTAACCGCATGCCCGCGCCGATGTAATAACGGTTTTCATAGTTCGCGCTGATGGCAGACGTGGACACCTGATCAAAAAAGACGTAAGGCCAGAAAACCATCTCGTCATTCAATGGATTCTTGGGAAGCGGAATGCGGGGAAATTTCAAACCAATTTTGCCAGCATTATTGAAAATAAATCCGTCATAGTGATCGTTGATGGTAAAGTCAGTCTTGCGGAACCGGTTGTTCATAAATAGCTCACCCCAGAGCCAGGTGTCTTTGTCACCCTCTTTGGGCATGTCAATACCCCATTCCTTGAAGAAATCAAAACCCATCTCAACATCGTGATCGTTTGAGAACACGATGATGTCTTTGATGGGTTCCCGCTTGTCATAAACCACATAGGAACGAAAGTTGCGAATCCAGTCCGTCCACGGGGATTCCGCCAATTTTTTGTTGAGACGGAAGGGACGATACTCGATACCCGCCATCACATCGACTGTATTATTGAAAGTGGCATCCGTGGTGTCACCGCGCACATTGGCTTCAATGTACGGATCAATGCTGGAACCTAAAAATTTCAGACCGCGTATCACGATACGATTGTCAAAGTAGGCCACTTGCGCATTGAACGAACGGCTCTCCAGGTTGGTATTGCGGTAAGTGGTTTCTCCAACGACCTGATACAAATACCAGTCTTCTTCCGGATACTTGCCCCACAATTTGCGCGGGTTGATTCCGTCGTAAGCGCCGAAGAAAATATCTTCTTCTTCCTGAAAATTGGGTTTGATTTTGATCGGCGCTGCTTCTTTCGCTACTTCATGCTCAACGCCAGAAAAACTTCCCGCATAGTCTTTTGCCTGCGCGGCACTTTGCAGAAAATTTTGCCCGGAAGTTCGAAATAGTCGCGCGCCTCATCGACCGTTTGAATATCTTTCAGAACACGGGTTTCAAGAACCCCCTCGTTAAAACCTGTTATCACCCCAAAAAAAGAGTTCCAATCTTTGTCTTCCTGTTTTGTCACAACGAAATCAAGACAGTCATAAGTGGGATATTTCAAACGAAGCTCATGCGGCATATAAAATGCTTCCCGAAATTTAGAAGCGGCTGGATCCAAAGCAACAACACTCTGCGAAACCTCTCGGCTTTCAGCTGAATCTTTCTCAGAAGAAACTGGTTGGGCGTGAAGAACTACAGGCGAGAACAAAAAAACTACAGAAACAAACACACACAGTCCCAAAATATCTTGAAGCCACTTGCGATCCATCGTTGGGGAAAATCGAAAATCCATAATCACCCAGTAGGTTAAGCTTCTTTGTCATTCCCGCGAAAGCGTGAATAACAAATTTTCCTTATTTCAAACCAAGCACATCCTGCATATCATAAAGTCCGGACCGTTTATTATGAACAAACTTTGCGGCATGAAGCGCTCCGCTCGCAAATGCATCACGACTTGAAGCTTTGTGGGTCAACGAAATCATTTCACCTTGCGTCAAAAAATTGATCGTATGTTCCCCCACCACATCTCCGCCACGCAGTGCATGAATACCAATGGAACCTTTTTTGCGCTCGCCGGTAAAACCTTTTCGGCCGTAAATGGCCTCCTGATCCAGATTAACTTTTCTGCCCTTGGCAACTTGACGGGCAATTTCAAGAGCCGAACCACTGGGCGCGTCATTTTTGAAACGATGATGAGCCTCAACAATTTCAACATCGTAATTATCGTTCAACTGCTCACCTAACATTTCCGCCAGCCGGAACATAACGTTCATGCCGACACTCATATTGGGTGCTTGAACAATCGGAATTTTTTTACTCGCCTCAGCGAGCTCTTCCATCTGCGTTTTTGAAAGACCGGTAGTACCAATTACGATCGCTTTCTTGGCGTGAAGAGCTTCCGCTACATGCTCCAGTGTGGCATCAGGTTGGGTAAAATCGATGAGCACGTTAGACTGGTTGATAATATCAGAAAGGTTATCTGAAATCGACAGTTTTTGTTTGCCATTCAGACCGCCGCTTAAAGAAATCTCCTCCCCGACCCGCACAGAACCTTTGGCTTCAATGGCACCGACAATTTCAAAGGTGTCGTCCTGGCTGGCAAGGTCCAAAATGCGCGAACCCATCCGGCCAGCCGCGCCAAAAACAATCAATTTTATAAAATTGGATTTCATATTTTCACTCTTTTTCCAGCGGGAATTAGCCCCAAATCTGCTATTACTTTTCGGACTTTTTCCCGGTTTTCTTTTGACATTTCACAAAGCGGCAAACGAAACTCTTCGCGAATTTTCCCCATCATCGCCAACGCTGTTTTAACCGGAATCGGATTGGTTTCGACGAAAAGCACTTTTGCAAGCGGAAACATTTTGTAATGAAGGTCGCGCGATTCATCCAGATCGCCATCCAAATACGCGTGAATCATACGACGCGACAAATCCGGAACCACATTGGCCGTCACTGAAATCGCTCCCTGCGCACCGAGCGCAAGCATCGGCATCGTCAGCGAATCCTCTCCCGAAAGTACCGTCAGCGAACACGAGGAAATAATCTGACTGACTGCATCCAGATTTCCGCTCGCTTCTTTCACGGCGACGATGTTGTCAAATTTTGAAAGACGCGCGGCAGTTTCCGGGGCGAGTGAAACGCCCGTGCGGCCAGGAACATTGTAAAGCACGAACGGAATATCAACTTTTTTCGCCAAATATTCATAATGACGGAACAATCCTTCTTGCGTCGGTTTATTATAGTAAGGAGTCACGACCAGCACGCCGTCGCCCCCGATTTTTTTCGCGTGCCGAACTAGCTCAATCGCTTCTTCGGTGTTGTTGGAACCCGCACCGCAAATTACCGGTATCCGGTGATTGATATATTCCACAACATAAGTAAGAACGGATTTATGTTCATCATGTGACATGGTGGCCGACTCACCAGTCGTACCGCACGGAACAATCACGTCCGTTCCATTTTCAAGATGAAAATCAATCAGCTTGCGAAGCGACGCAAAATCAATTTTTCCGTTTTTAAATGGGGTCACGAGCGCGACCATGGAACCTTTAAACATTCAATTCTCCTTTAAATGAAAAATGCGCCTGACCTTCCAAATGAACATTCGTCGGCCGGCCGTCCACCAAATCAAAATAAACTTTAATCACTTCCCCGCCCCGGGTGGTGACATGAACAGGAGATTTTACCTGATGTTCGATAGCAGATACAACACTGGAAGCTGTGACGCCTGTACCGCAGGCGAGCGTCTCATCCTCCACTCCGCGCTCGTAGGTGCGCACGGAAATCTGATTCGGCCCGAGCACCTGGACAAAATTCACATTCGTGCCGCGCGGCGCAAATTCTTTGTGATTTCGAATCGCTCGACCGACTTCACGAACCGGGAATTCGTTCAGATGATCCGTGAAATGAACGACATGCGGCACCATCGTATCCACGAACGAAACGATTTTCTTGCTTCCGCTGATGCCAAGCGCGATGGCGGCGCGATAATTTTTTGGCTCCACCAATTTGACTTTGATCCAGCCGTCCTGGATATCACCGCTGACGAGTCCGCCAAGCGTTTCCATCGTGAGCGGAACCCGCAAATTGAGAACGTCACGCGCGAACAGCACCACACAGCGGGAACCGTTGCCGCACATTTCGGCTTCGGAACCATCCGCATTGATGATGCGCATTTTGAAATCCGCCTGGGATGATTTTTCAACCAAAAGCACCCCGTCCGCCCCGACGCTGAATTGGCGCACACACACTTTCTTCGCGAACGCTTTCACGTCCGGAATAAACGGCTCGCGGTGATCAATGACAATAAAGTCATTGCCCGACGCCTGCATTTTGTAGAACGGAATAGTTGTCATTTTAAAAATGATGGGATCGTCTCGCCTTTGATGAGATCAGCCACCGATTCCCTTTTTCTCACAATCTCAAATTTACTGCCTGACACCATTACTTCAGGCACGCGCGGACGCGAATTGTAATTCGACGACATCGTAAATCCGTAAGCGCCTGCGCCCATGAGCGCGATCAAATCCCCTGCCTGAAAATCAGGAATGTTGCGGTCTTTCGCCAGGAAATCGCCGCTTTCACAAACCGGACCGACCACATCCGCTTTGATTCTTTTCAGCACTTCATTTTTTGTCACAGCCAACACGTCATGATGTGCGTCATATAAGCTGGGTCGAATTAAATCATTCATCGCACCATCGACGACAATAAAATTCTTCGCCTGTGTCTTTTTGGGATACAACACCCGCGTCACAAAAATGCCCGCGTTGCCGCAAATAAAACGTCCGGGCTCAAACACCACCTGGAATTTGGAACCTTTCAGAAGCGGCAGAATTTTTTCGGCGAATTCATCGGCCGTCTGCGGTTTTTCGTCGGAATAAATAATTCCGAGGCCGCCGCCAAAATTCAGAAATTTGATTTTCGTTCCGTGCTTCTCAAGCTGCATCATAAAAATAAGCACTTTCCGGAACGCTTTCACGAACGGTTCCGAAACCGTAATCTGCGAGCCGATATGAACGTGAATACCACAAAGATCGATGTGATGATAGCGGGCCCTATCCAGAAACACCGCCTCGGCCGTATTTAAATCAATACCAAATTTGCTCTCTTTTTTTCCGGTAGTAACATAAGAATGCGTCGAGGCGTCAATATCCGGATTGATCCTAAGCGACACGTTCACCTTCTTCTTCAATTTACCGGCAATTTCGTTGATCGCGACTAACTCGCCCGTCGATTCCACATTGAAAAGGAGAATTCCGGCCTTGATCGCGTCCTGAATCTCCTGACGGGTTTTTCCGACACCGGCATAAACAATCTTCTTAGGATCCACGCCCACTTTTAGCGCACGAAACAACTCTCCGCCAGAAACAATATCCAGCCCCGCTCCGGCTTTAACAAGACTCTTGAGCACAGCCAGATTGGAATTGGCCTTCATCGAAAAACAAATGAGCGGCTTAACACTTTTAAACGCTTTCGCGAGTTTCGTGTAATGGTCTGTGAGCGTTTTATGGCTATATAAATAGAAGGGCGTTCCCACCTCGGCAGCAATGTCTTTTACCGCCACTCCCTCACAATAAAGTTCTTTTCCGTTATAATAAAAATCATGCATTTTAAGACACCTCTTTTTTCGTGTACCGTGAACCGTGGATCGTGAACCGGTCCACAGTCCCCGGTTCACGGTTCACTTTATTTTAAAACCCGTTTCCACTTCAAAATCTGGGCCCGAACACTCGCTGGCGACGTGCTTCCAGTGGTTTTCTTTTTCGTCACCGAAACTTTTGGCGAGAAAATTTTATAATACAATTCACCCACGGGCGGGTGAATCTTCTGAATAACAGATAGCGGCACTTCATTCAGTTCGATATTTTCCTCAAGCGCGTACCGGACAATTTTCCCCACGGCCTCGTGCGCGTCAGCAAATGACATTTTTTTCGACACCAGATAATCCAGCACGTCGGTCGCGTAAAGAAACGAGTCCTTCGCGGCAAGATGGCAGGCGTCTTCTTTTATTTTCGCCGTCGCGATCGCGCCTTTTAGAACATTCAAAGTAATAGAACACGTCTTCAATGACGCGAAAAGCGCCACTTTGTCTTCTTGCAAATCCCGGTTGTAGGCCAGCGGCAAACCCTTTTGATTCACCAGAGCCGCGACCAGATAGCCGAAAGCCCGTCCGCTTCTGCCCCGCGCAAGCTCAAACATATCCGGATTTTTCTTTTGCGGCATCAGACTCGAACCCGTCGAATAAGCGTCGTCCAAATGCAAAAATCCGAATTCACTCGTATTCCACAAAATCATATCTTCCGAAAGCCGCGACACATGCATCATGAGCGTCGCCGCCGCCGACAACACTTCGATGACATAATCCCGGTCGGCCGTCGCGTCCATCGAATTGTCGAGAATTTTCGCGAAGCCAAGTTCCCGCCTCAGAAATTCCCGCGAAACCGGAACCGTCGATCCCCCAATCGCGCCGCTTCCCAAAGGAAGCGCGTCCGCCCGGCCTAGCGCGTCCTGAAACCGTTCTTTGTCCCGCTCGAGCATTTCAGTATACGCTAACATCGGCTGAGCCACAGAAATAACCTGGGCCCGCTGAAGATGCGTGTATCCGGGGATCAGCACCGATTGATTCTTCTCGGCAAAACCAACCAAGGCAGTTTGAAGCCCCGAAATCTTTTTGATAAACAGAGGAATATATTTCTTCAGCCAAATTCGCGTCGCCGTCGTTACCTGATCATTCCGGCTCCGGCCCGTGTGCAATTTTTTCGCGACCGCACCGACTGATTTTTCCAGCTCGGCTTGAATCAGCGAATGCACGTCTTCATACATCGCGCATAATTCGCCGAAAGCCGGATCATGCTGATGCGGATTTGAAAACTTCACAAATTTTTTCCGGACAGCCCCAAGGCCTCGGATAATTTTCGATTTCTCTGCGGACGTCAACACTTTCGCCTGAGCCAGAGCTTTGGCCCACGCGATGGAAAGTTCAATATCCGCGTCGAACAGTTCGAAGTCCGTCGAGAGCGAGTACGAAAAACATTTCGCCTCGCTTGCGAGTTCTGATTTAAATCTTCCGCCCCAGAGTTTTTTCATAAGGGAGCCCCCATAATTTGATAAATCCTTCCGCCGAAGTTCGGTCGAAGGTGTCACCCGTCGAATACGTGGCAAGTGATTCCGAATAAAGTGCGTGCGGCGATTTTCGACCCGCGACAATCAGATTGCCCTTGTCGAGTTTCATTTTAATGGTACCGGTCACTTTATCCTGATGCAGCGCAATAAACGCGTCCATCGCTTCTTTCAGCGGCGTAAACCACAATCCGTAATAAACCAGTTCCGCGTACCGCTCGGATATCAACCGTTTATAATGCAAATACTCGCGGTCAAAAATCATCGACTCGAGTTCTTCGTGCGCGGCCACGAGCACCGTTCCGGCCGGCGCTTCATATACTTCTCGGCTCTTGATGCCGACCACGCGATTCTCGATTTGATCGACCCGGCCGATGCAATAGTCTCCAGCAATTTCGTTCAATTTTTCGATGAGATCGACAAATTTCATTTTCTTGCCGTTCAGCGCGACAGCATGTCCCTTTTCGAAATCAATAGTGACATACGCCGGTTTTGCGCTTACCTCCGAAAGCGGCTTGGTCATCACGAAAGCGTCCTCGGGCGGTTCCACCCACGGATCTTCCAGAATGCCGGCCTCAATCGCGATGCCCCAAATATTCTTATCAATCGAGTACAGACTCTTTTTGGTGGCCGCGATCGGAATATTATTTTCTTTTGCATATTCAATTTCTTCTTCGCGGGTGGCGAATTCCCATTCCCGAAGCGGGGCCAGAATTTTCAAACTGGCGTCCAGACTCCGGATACCAACTTCAATCCGGACTTGATCATTTCCTTTTCCGGTGCAGCCGTGCGCCACGTATTTGGCGCCTTCTTTATGAGCGATATCTACCAGATGTTTTGCGATCAAAGGCCGTCCGAGTGAGGTGGCCATCAAATATTTTCCTTCGTAACGCGCGTGCGCCCAGAGAGCCGGCGTAACAAAATCCTTCACAAATTCTTCCTTCAAATCCATGATATAAACCTTGGAGGCTCCGGCCGCTTTTGCCCGCTTCTCAAGAATTTTCTTATCGCTAACTTCCCCGATAAACGCGGAAAAACAAATAACTTCATAACCGTAACGATCCTTCAGCCACTTCACTGCGCACGAGGTGTCCAAACCACCGGAATATGCCAAAACCACTTTATCCATAACCGAATTTCCTTTCTTTAATAGAAGCACCCGTCGCCAGAAATTAGGTGCCAGGTTCATGAACCTGGCACCTAATACGCTGGTGCTCTTACTTAAGCAACCAAATTAAAATTGCTTTTTCCGCATGCAGACGATTTTCAGCCTGATCAAAAATAAGTGATTTTGCGTCTTCCATCACATCATCCGTTATTTCTTCACCTCGATGCGCAGGAAGACAATGCAAAATGTAAGGCTTGTGTTTGGCTTTTGCCAAGAGAGCCTGATTGACCTGATAGCCTTTGAAGGCCTCGAGCTTCGCGTCCCGAATCGACTCTTCACCCATGCTGACCCACACGTCTGTGTACACCACGTCGGCGGAATGAATCACCTCGGCCGGAGTTTCTTTTTCGGCAATCACAGCGCCTGTTTTTTTCGCGATAGCCTCGACTTCTCGAATGACTTCTGAATCCGGCAAATATTTTTTGGGGCACGCGTAATAGAGCGCCGCTCCCGTTTTCGCGAATATATATAGAAGCGAATTGAGCACATTATTCCCGTCACCGATGTAAGCCAAAACCGGCTTTTTCGATTTCACGTGTTCCCGAATCGTCATCAAATCCGCCAAGGCCTGACACGGATGCGCCTGATTACTCAAACCGTTAATCACCGGAATCGTTGAATGCGCGGCAAACTCTTCGATGGTCGTGTGTTTAAACGTCCGAAGCACGACGGCATCCCAGTACCGTGAAAGCACCCGCGCCTCATCGTGAAGCGCCTCCCGCGACCCCAGTTTCATATCCTGAGATCCCAGATATTGCGACTCCCCACCCATTTGCGCCATCGCCACCTGAAATGAAATTCGCGTGCGCGTGGACGGCTTCTCGAAAATAAGTCCCAGCGACTTACCCGAGAGCTTTTTGGCGTACTTCGCTGGATGCGCCTTGATGTCTTTAGACAAAGCCATCAGCGTTTCAATTTCCTTCAACGTTAAGTCTTGGATACCGAGTAATTTTTTAGTCATAATTTGTGGTCCGTGGTCCGTGAACTGTGCACCGTGCACCGCAGATACATCAACGGTCCACGGTGCACGGACCCCGGTTCACGGCTATATTGTATTCGCAATCTTTTCCATCGCGTGTTCCAAAATGCCCATCGCGTGATCGATTTGTTTTTTTTTCACCGTCATCGGAGGCATAATTCGAAGCACCCGATCCTGAGTGCAATTAATCAGAAGGCCCGAAGCCCGGCATTCATCCACAATGGGTTTACCGGGAATAGCGAGCTCCACACCCTTCATCAGGCCCCAGCCCCGCACTTCTTTAATAAACGAAAACTTGTGTCTCAGGCGTTCCAAATGACGGCTCAAATAATCGCCCATGTCCTGAGTATTTTTAAGAAGCTTTTCATTTTTGATCGCGTCAAAAACCGCAAGCGCCGCCCGCGTCACCAGCGGATTACCGCCGAAGGTCGAGGCATGTGTTCCGGGCGTCAGTACATTCTTCACTTTGTTTGAAACCACCAGCGCGCCGATCGGAACGCCACTGCCCAGCGATTTGGCCAGCGTCATCAAATCAGGCTGAATGCCGTAATGCTGAAACGCGAACATTTTTCCGGTTCGGCCCATGCCGGACTGCACCTCATCAAAAATCAACAGCATATTTTTCTGATCGCAAATCTTCCGAAGCTCTTTCACAAAATCGCCGCTGGCGACATTAATGCCGCCCTCGCCCTGAATCGGCTCGAGCATAATCGCGATGGTTTTGGGCCCAATCAATTTGGTGACGGACTCCAGATCATTCATTTCCGCCTGCTTAAATCCTTCCGGCAGCGGCTCAAATCCCTC
This sequence comes from Candidatus Omnitrophota bacterium, assembly GCA_016214265.1. Classification (GTDB taxonomy): domain Bacteria; phylum Omnitrophota; class Omnitrophia; order Omnitrophales; family JACROU01; genus JACROU01. Next base: position 41,174 of record JACROU010000054.1, on the reverse strand, counting down.
GAGATATTTTTTCTGTCCCGTCGCCGTAATCGCCGCCAGCGTTCGGCCATGAAACGCGTTTTTCATGGTGACGATTTCGTAACGACCCGATTCGTGTCCGAATTTCCGAGCGAATTTAATCGCCCCTTCCACCGCCTCCGCGCCGGAATTGCAAAAAAATACTTTCCCCGGAAAACTTTCTTTGATAATCCGCTCCGCCAGCCGCGCTTGAGTCACATTTAGAAAATTGTTCGAGATGTGAAGAATTTTCTGAGACTGTTCTTTAATCGCCGTCACCACTTTCGGATGGCAATGACCGAGTCCGGAAACCGCCCAGCCGGGAAAAAAATCCAGATATTCTTTTCCTTCAATATCCCAAACCTTCACGCCCTTGCCCTTCACCAAACACAGCGGTACGGTGGTGTAAGTGGGGAGAATATATGCTTCGTAAAGTTTTTGAATATCTGATGTCTTCATAGATTTTAAGATTAAGCGATTAAATTAGGTACCAGGTTCATGAACCTGGTACCTAATTTGAAGATTAAACGATTCGGAATTTATAAAACGATTTCGGTTCCAATTCCCTGATCGGTAAAAATCTCGAGGAGTAATGAATGCTTGATACGGCCGTCAATAATATGCGCTTTCTTAACACCACCCTGAATAGCCGTAATTCCGGCCCCTATCTTGGGAATCATGCCGCCGGAAATCACTTTATTTCGAATCAAAGTCTCAACCTCATCCACGTGAAGTGACGAAATAAGAGTCGCATCGTCTTTCGGATCCCGCATGATGCCTTTGACGTTGGTCAGAATAATAATTTTCTGCACCTGCATCGCCACAGCAATTTTCGCGGCCGCCTCGTCAGCATTCACATTGAAAGTATCGCCCGCTTCGTCAATCCCCAAAGGATAAATGACCGGAATAATGTTAAACTCCGTCAGATCTTTGAGCGGCATGATGTTGACAGAGGTCACATCGCCGACAAAACCCACGTCCCCGTTTTTAGTATGCTTCTTCACATTCAAAATTTCGTTGTCATGCCCCGAAAGACCAATCGCCCGCGCGCCCAGTTGATTAATATCATGCACGATACTCTTGTTCAGATCCGCAAGCGTTTCCCGGACGACATCGATGGTGGCTTTGTCGGTCACCCGAAGTCCGTTCACAAATTGAGTCACCACGCCTTTTTCTTTAAGCTTTTCCGTAATCGCCGGTCCGCCACCGTGAATCAAAATCGGCCGAATCCCGACATAGTTCATGAACACCAAATCCTCGAGCACATTTTTCCGGATCTCGGGATTGTCCATGGCCGCTCCGCCATACTTGATCAAAATTTCCTTGCCCCGGAATTTTTTGATGTACGGTAGCGCTTCAATTAATACAGATGCTTTCTCAACAAGATGTTCCATAGCTGGTCTATTTTCTACCTCCGAAAAGGGTGTCAACATAGTCAAATATTTTACGGCGTCCGGCCTACGATGTATATGAAGAATTGATTCTGACGTATTTGCTGGTCAAGTCCGTCGTCAGGAAGGAAACTCCCGCCGTTCCCTGATTGAGCACAATCGTCATCGTGAAAAACTTCTTTTTCAGCACCTTCCTTAGCGACTGAAACCCGCTCATCCGTCCCCGGCCATTGCCGAATATCCGGAGCGAATCAAAATAAATCTCGAGCTGATTCCAATTGATGGGAATCTGCGTGGCGCCCAACGCGCCGATCACCCGTCCCCAATTCGGATCCGCGCCCGTGAACATCGTCTTCACGAGCATCGAATTGGCGACTTGCCGGGCCATCGCTTCGGCCTGTTTTTCGTTCCGCGCTTTCTCCACTTTAATTTCGCAAACTTTGGTGACGCCTTCACCGTCTTCAACCATCTTCCGCCCGATCTCTTTACAGAACGCCGTGAGGATGGTGAGGAATTTCTCGTACTCCGCGTTTTTCTCCTCAATCGATTCATTCTCGGCAAGGCCGTTGGCGAGCAAAAACACCGTATCGTTGGTGCTCATGTCGTTGTCGACGGAAAGCCGGTTGAATGTTTTCTTCACCGCCTCCCGCAGCGCGGACTGAAGAAGAGATTTCCGGATTTTCAAATCAGTCGTGATAAAGCAAAGCATCGTGGCCATATTCGGATGGGCCATGCCGGAACCTTTCGCGATCCCGCCGAGCCGCACCCATTTATTGCCGATGCGAAACTCGATAGCCAATTCTTTCGGCACCGTATCCGTCGTCATAATTCCTTCGGCGGCCAAAGCGTCTCCCTGCTTGGACAACATACGCACCATTTCCGGAATCGCTTTTTTGAAACTGTCGATCGGAAACGGCCGGCCGATAACGCCGGTGGAAGCCAACAAAATTTTCTTCCGGGAAATATCCAGTGCGTGATGAAGCGTCTCCAGCGACTCCTCGACCGCCTTCTCGCCGCCCGGCCCGTTGAAGCAATTCGCGTTGCCGCTGTTGGCCAAAATCGCCCGGTGCACGGGATTGCTAATCGCCTGCATCGAATAAAGGAGCGGCCAGGCTTTCGCCCGGTTCACGGTAAACGTGGCCGCCGCCACGCAAGGCGCTTCAGAATAAATCAAACACGAATCGGTCTTCCCACTTTTTTTAATTCCAGCGTACATACCGGTCGCGTAAAAACCTTTCGGCACCGTCACGCTTCCTTTTCTCATCCAATGAAAGAGTTTCATACCAGTCCCATGGCCTCCGGAAATCCGCATCGAATATTCATATTTTGCACCGCTTGCCCGCTCGCGCCTTTCAACAAATTGTCGATGGCGCTAATCACAATCACGCGATCGGACCGCTCATGCGCCCAAATTCCGATATCGCAAAAATTCGTGTGCGCCACATCCTTCACCGACGGAAAAGTGCCTTCCGGCCGGACTCGAACAAAGGGTTCCGATTCATAAGCCTGGGTAAACGCCTGCCGGATTTTCTTGGCCGATATGCCTTTTTTCTTTTTCAGATAAATCGTCGACAAAATTCCCCGGTCAATCGGCAAGAGATGCGGCACGAATGTAAAACTTACTTTTTTGCCGGCGAATTTGGCTAGCGACGCTTCCACTTCCGGCGTGTGCTGATGTTGATTCACTTTATACGCTGAAAAATTTTCATCCACATTACAAAAAGCCGTCGTCTCGCTCAGTTTTTTCCCCGCACCGCTGACACCCGACTTCGAATCAACGACGATCGAATCGGTGTCGACCAGCCTGGATTCGAGCGCGGGCTTCAGTCCCAACAAAATACTGGTCGCGTAACAGCCCGGATTGGCGATGAGCTGAGATTTTTTAATTTGGCCCCGGTACGCTTCCGGAAGTCCGTAAACCGCATCACCTAACAATTCTTTCTTCGAATGTTTGTGACCGTACCAAACTTCATACAATTTCGCTTCTTTAATTCGAAAGTCCGCGGAAAGATCAATTACGATTTTTCCGGCCTTGTAACAATCGTACGCCACATCCATCGCCTGCGTGTGCGGCAGAGCGAGAAAAATCACGTCTGAATTCGATGCCACTTTCACCAGGCTGAACGTCTCCAGTTTGAGCCCGTGATTTTTGGGAAGCGACGGAATTAGTTTATCGAGCGAAACAGGCTCCTCGCTTCGCGTGGTGAGTGAACTGATTTTCACCCGCGGATGACGAGTGAGAATTTTGATGAGCTCGAGCCCCGTATATCCCGTTGCGCCAACGACTGATGCTTTGATCATCATGTTTTCCTTTTTGTCATCCCAGGCTTGACCCGGGATCCAGTCGTATTAGGTGCCAGGTTCGTGAACCTGGCACCTAATTTCTGGATTCCGGCCTTCGCCGGAATGACAGACTGGTCAAAAAATAAAAAAACCAGATATCAACCCGTGCTTTTAGGGTTAATCTCTGGTTCCGTCCAAATTGCCGTGAATCAAATGTTCATTCCCAGTCCTGATTGTTTGGTAAGCTTCGGAAACTACCCAAAAAAGTAAGCAAATTATAGGCAACGATTGCCTGAAAGTCAAATGACGGCCCGGAAGTGGGTTAGGCCGCGTGCTGGAGGGCTGTTTCGGCCTGGGCCTTTTGAACCAGCCCTTCGATCAGATTGAGGAAGGTTTTGTTGAGGAACCAGAAACCGGCCGCAGGTGTAACGCCTTCCTGCTCGAGCATCCCGGTACGTTTCTGGACATCGGTGATGAGAAAAAACTGGCGTAGCTTGCGAAGGGCTTGTTCGGCGTCGACACTCGTTTGAAATGCCGACTCATCCCATTTAAATCGCATCATTTGGCGATCCGCCATCGGAACAGTCAGTGAATCACGCAGCAAGAGTTCGAGAGAGAAAATATTTTTCCGATCTGCCAGCTCGGTCCTGAGCGATAATTTCTGAACCGGTGTGACACGAATCCCTTTTGCGAGTGCGCGCGTTCTGACTGGCGCAATCGACTCTCGATCTTTATCCGATTTCACCAAAACAAAAATCTCATCTTTAGGAAGCAGAACCTTGATGAGCGCATCGGCATTGCGGGCAAAATAATCTTTCGTTACAACCGCAGTCAGCGAATCTCCGAGACTTTTCGCCTCCGCCGGACCCGCACCGGCGAGCGCGTTGAAAGCAACTGGGCCCAACACCGTTTCGTCCTCCGGATACAACACTCGTTCGGTCAGCCGATTCACTGGCCGATAACCTTTCACGTTGTGGCCGAGACGAGCCAGTCCGGAGGGCTCCGCCCCCAAACTATTGCCCGACGCCGGCCGCGCACGTGCCCGCTCCACAGCCTTCAAATACTCGCCGAACACCACCTCGCGGAGATATTCCACTTTTTCCGGATTCCACGGCGTTGTCAAAAAATTAAAACCGGTAATATCCGGATGCTGTCTTTGGCTATAAATTCTGATTCTTTCCATCTCACTCGTGCGATTCAACGAGGCGTCGTCTGATTTATAGTCTTTGGGATATCCCAGAACATAATAAAGCAGCTCAATCAATCCCGCCTCGGTGCGGTGATACGGATTAAGCGGATAAATTGGCTTCGTCACCACGTTCCATCCCTGTTCACGAATATAATCCTCCCATTGTTTGCGCGCGGTAAGATCCGACCGTAAATTAAGCAGCGGGCAAGTCACAATCTGGATTTTGGGCGCTTTGATTTGTCTAGCTTCAACAATGTTCAAAATCGGCAGGATACTATTCGCGAAACTTTGGGGTAAATTGCCAGATTTTTTCTCCAAAAAAATAGATTCCTTGGATACGCCTTCGCGTTCCAAAACCCACTGGATAATTTCCGCTTCACTCGTCCCCTCTGCTTTAAACTTTTCAACCTGCTCTTCGCTCCCAGAATAATATTCAAGCAATCGGTCCCCAATCAGGTGCTTGTGCCCCCATTGCCGGATTCCCCCGGAAACAACGATGGGAATTTGAACGGGATTTTCCTCATCCGTAGAGTACAATTTCCAAACGCGGGCGAGCTCGACAAAAGTCTGAATGTCGGGATTGGTCAGAACGAGAAAAATATCGGGACACCCCGCCTCAACAGCAGGCAAACCATTTCCAGATTCAAGAGACAGATAATCCAGGTAGGGCTGAACTTTTTTGACCAGGGCGGCACGCAGAAGTCTCAGATCAGAATCGCTGGGCTTTATATTTTCTTCTTTTCCAAGAAATTTATCGAGCGCAGCCTCAACTATTTTAGCTTTTGCACTGAACTCTTTGACCTTTTCGTTAAAACGTTTCAGCGCGTCCGCCTGGGAATCAATAAAATAATCGGATCGTTCCAAAGACAAAAATCCCCGGACCTCAAGACGATCCTGAATCTGCTTTCGACGCTCGGGATTTAATTCATACTCCAGCAAACCATCCACTGTCCGTACAAATCGCGCAAATCCTCCCCACCAGGGACTGCGCCGAACTGATTTTCTGCCTGCCGCATGCTTTTCATCAGTCCAGAACTTTTTGAGATCCGAAAATATTTTCTTCGATGACGTGGAAAGTTCTTCCTGAAGCCCCTGAAGAATTTCAATCCCTTTCAAAATCTCAGAGTCAAATTCTTTATCTTTTGTGTCCAAACTGCCAAGACGCGGGGTCTTCGAATTATTCCGGTGAATCGAATCGTAAATAATCCCCTTCAAAATTTCATCGATTGATTCCAAATCCATTTGAATGTAATACGCCCACGCAATCAATTGGGCCATTCCCGCCAGAGGTCCGTCATGCACATTATTCGGATTCAATCCCTCAATCTGCGCGCGCGAAAAACCCGTCGCCGCGGCGAATTTCGCGATATCCACTTCATCGCGGCCGAGGCTCTTTCCGGAAGACTTCGCTCCCCGTTTCTTTTCGAGCTCAACCGATTTCGGTTTCTTGTCGGTTTTTTTCCTTCCACCAAAAAGCAGGATTAAACCTCCGATCGCTCCAGCATTGGTGAGATGGGCAATGAGAGACAGATCGATTTCATCGCTGAGATCGGATTTCTTTTTTTCCCCAAAATTCGCGGCGGATGTACTCACCCGTTCAGGCTCCTGAACAGGCGCCGGAACTGCCCGTATATCAAAACTTCCGCGCAACGATAAGTCATAAAACAGATAATAATTCTCTGCCCCGTCCAATCCCTCGATTTGAAGCAGTCCCTCTGGATCAAAAAAGACGCGCTGGCGGATTACTTCGCCGGAATGCAATTTTGGAAATTCTAAAGTCAATTCACGGCTCAAATCTCTTCCCTGCCGGAACATAAACGCCTCACCGCGGCGCTCCAATTCGAAGCTCGCTTCCGGATAAAAAGTAGGCGCCCTCACTTTGTAATGTTGAGTTCCAGTGAGAGGCTCCACCCAAAGATAATCTTCCAGATAAGGAAGCTTCAGATTTCTCTCATCGACGGGAATGTAATAGCTAATTTTTTCGCCCGGAACCGTGTTATCCCATATCGGTTCATCCCGTTGAATCACGAGGCCGCCGTCTTTGATGAAAATTTTAAATTCTCCGTCTGCGCTTCGAACCGCTCCGTTTTCCATGAAAAAATTGGGCGTTTCGTGCGGCAATTTCACATCAGGAATCGAGAGACGATAGTTTCCGTTTTCGGTATTCCTTTCCAGCCTGATTGCGCCCAAATAGAAGCCATATTTGTTGTGCACGAGAAGATCGCGAAAGTCGTTAGGTCCCAGAATCAATTCGGCGTCCGCATACTGAAGATCGGATCGGCCCCAACCCGAACGGGAAGAAAAACCCATCTCGATTTCCAAATCCGAGGAAACTTTTTTAAGAAGAGTCACCATCTTGGGATTAATCACGTTGGAAAGACGCATCTTCAATCCGCGATTTTTTACATCCTGGGCAATGAGATTGAATACATCCAGCGCAACTCCGGATCCCGGTTTCAAAGCGATCATCTGATGAATCGTCCCCGTCCGGGAATCGTAAGCAAAATAAAGCGCTTCGACTTCACCGCCTTCTGCTTCGGGAAAAAAAACTTCATATCCCGGAATATTTCGGTATGGTTTGGCTGTTTGAATCCGCATCAAAGTTCCGCCCAATCGTTTCCATACGCCCTCAAGCTGAATCGGCGTGACACTGGCGGCGGTCATAGGCAAAGCGCGCGGATCCGGTACATTTTCCGCTCCCAAACTTGCGGCTTTCGTTAATTTAAGAATTAATTTTTGCCGCAGTGTTTTCAATTCATCAATAGCGATGGGGGCCGCCCAATCGGGAGCGGGAACTTCGGATGTTGCGAAATTCACCTCGTAATTTCCGAGGAGCGAGTTGACGTAAGTCCGCTGCGAGTTACCTTCCACTTTTGGAGATACCAGCTCATGCCGCATGCCGTGAGATCCAAATTCACGGGCCAGGCCTTCCGTGTGAAATCCGCCGGTGATGACGATGGCGCTGGATTTTTTCTTTTCGCGCAGAACCTGCTCGATTCGGGTGATGAATGTTTTTTCGCGGGCAATGGCGGCTTGGTAAAAATCGGCGGATGCATCTCGACGGGATTGCCGCGTCGCGCCTTTGGCGCTCCTCGCAATGACGGTCCATTCTTCACGGGTCAGTTCGAGGGTTTTTAGTTTGGAAGTAAGGATAAAATTCTTCGCCGCGTTCACAATTTGTTTTTCATTCTCGGATTTGGCGAGAGCGTCAAACAAAAGCGTCATCACGCGCGAGAGTTCTTTGAAGAATCCGTCCGATTTAAGCTCGTATTGATATACACGGTTTTTGGCTAGCCGGGAGAAGTTGGGATATTTTTCGAAGGCGAATCCTTGCGGTGCAAGATCGGCGTAAAGTTGTTCTAACGCAAAACGAGGATTTTTACCGTTCTCCAATAGACCCTGGATTCCCGCCTTCGCGGGAATGACAAATTTCTTTTCAATGTCTTTTTCTTCTCTCGATGCGGCCGCAACATCAATTTTCGCTTCATCATCCATCAATCGAAGCAATCGAACTAAATTCGGAAATTCTCGCTGCTCACGGGGGTCACGGAAATCACGATGAAGCTGTTTTTTTGAGAGCTGATCCAAAAGCGAAATCGTTTTTTTCGAGGTGTCTGAATGAAGATAAAGCCGCAACAGGCTGAGCAGATTTTTATTGTCGAGCCGCGAGGCCTCGCGGTCCAAACGCGCGCGCTCGGAGTCGATCCAGCGCTTCGACTCCGCTTCCCGAGACATCACCTCGCGGAAGAGCTTCAAATTTTTCCGGTACAGGGCCGCATCCTCTAGTCCCACAAACTGAACCGGAGCGGCGCCCTCTTTCAGAAGGTATAAATCCGCGCCCGACAGCTCGCCCATTCGGGCCAATTTATCGGTCACCTTTTGATTGATGGAGGGATCCGGGCAGAACTCGAGATATTTCCGGTCCAGTGCTCCCGCCGCGCCTTCGACGAAAACTAAATCAATTCCCTTTTCTTTTCGAAAACGTTCAATAAGTTCGCAAATATTTTTCTGGGCGGTGTAGTTGGCGTGGGCATCCTGAATGTGAATGATATGAATGGGTTCGACCAGACGGACACCGGGGGCGGCGATCTCGCCAAATGCGAAGCTATTCCAAAAAAATACAATTGACGTGAGTAAAGCGGTAAGTCTTAAGAACATCTAAAGTTAGAGATTCCTTCCCAGGGCGAAATTGAGTCTTAAAGCTACCCGATAAAATGCTTAAAGTCAAATAGCCCTTATGGTATATTCATATCCTATTATGATACGCAAACTTAAGAAACACGTCGACTGGACCAAATTCGAAAAAGCCCTCGGTCTGAAGATCCGAAACCGCCGGTACGCCGTCGCGGCCCTCACCCATCCGTCCTACCGGAATGAAATGAGGCTTCACAATCTGCTGTGCTTCGAGCGCATGGAGTTTTTTGGCGACTCCATCCTCAATTTCACGATCAGCGAAATTCTTTACGAGAAGTACAAAGAGGGCGACGAGGGCGTTTTGTCGAAACTGAAATCAATTTTGGTTTCGCGCAAGATTTTGGCGCTCATCGCGAAGAAGCTGAAGCTCAAACAATTTATGATTCTCGGCAAAAGTGAGCAAGAACATCCCGACCCTGACCGGGCTAAAATCATGGCGGATACCTTTGAGGCGGTTTTGGCGGCCATTTATTTTGACCGCGGACTCGCTGTCACTCAGAAATTCTTGCGCAAGCAATTCAAATATTATTTAAGTCCGAAGCGTCTGCACGAAATCGGCGTCAGCCCCAAAACAGTTCTGCAAGAACTCTCTCAAAAACATCTGAAGATTCTTCCCCGCTATCAAGCTGTATGGAAAAATGGGCATTTTCACTGCTTGGTCAGTTTGAATGAGATCGGCGAAGGTGAAGGAATTGGCCGCACCAAAAAAGAGGCTGAGGAAGCCGCCGCGCGCGAATTGATTAAAAAGTTTGAATTGAAGAAAGTGCCAACAGCGTAGCGTGAATTAGGTGCCAGGTTCTTGAACCTGGCACCTAATTTATGGATTCCCGCCTTCGCGGGAATGACAATCTATCACTTTCCCAAAATCGAAGAAAGTAACTCTGCAGCGGTCGTAGCTGTGTCGACAGTACTTGAAGACGTGGAACTCGTTTTTTTCTTTTTCCCCAAAAATTGTCCCAGCACATCTTTGGCTATGGTAGTTCCAATCGCCGCTTGAGAAGCAACGCTCAGACTCGGATGATCGGTCGTTCCCGTCACCTCAAGAGGAAATCGAAGCGGATTATTTCGATCAATCGTATTGCCCAGCAAGCCGCCCAGATTACCCGAAACCTCAACAGTGCCCTTGAAATAAATCGACTTATCAAACCCGACAGCCCCCTCGGCGACGGCACTGATGGTTTTCGATTGCATGCTGATTGACGAAAATTGGATTTTCTGGCCGCCGATTTGAAATTGTCCATCGAGTGATTTGAAATCCGTCGTTCCGCCGAACCTTGAACCTTTCAGTCCCACCAAAGAAGGCAAAGCCGACAGCGAGCTCAGCAAACTGAATCCATGAATTTCTCCGTCCACAACTTGAAACGCGCCCGCGCCGGCCAGCGAATTCGTGACGAGTTCCGAATTTCCGATTAAGCCGCGAACATCCGTCGTCGAAGACAATCGCCCTGTCACGAAAGGTTTTTCGGTCACGGCTTCAAGCGGAACTCCCTGAGTCTCCAGATGCGCATTAAATGCCGGAGGATTCTCGCGCCATGTCACATTCGCGTTGGCGCTAACGCCGCCCTGCCCCATCAACGCTTTCGCATCCCGTAACGTCAAATCTCCCTGATTCCACTCGGCGCGGCCAATCAAATTCTCGAGCTGCCGTCCACTCGCAATCACATTCGAAAGTTTAAAATCCACGGTCCCTTTTGCCCGATAAGCAATCGGCGGAAGCTGGGCCACGGCGACCCCGGCCTGTTGCTGCTGGGGCGGCGCTTGAGCGTACGCTTCTTTCACGAGCCACGAGGTCTCGACTGGAGCCGAAACAGCAGGCGCGGGTTTTGCCTGAAGCGGCGCGAGCCGGAATTCTTTTAACCGTGCCACGAGCGCGGTCACATCCTCCACGTCCAAATGAGAGGAAGTGATTCTAGCCTGGAAAAACGGCGAGGTAAAATCGCGCAAATCCATGGCGGCCTGCAAATTGCTTTTGCCGAAAAGTAGATTGGATTCCTGAATCCCAATTTTTTCGGGCTCAAAATCGAACGAGCCTGAAAGGCTTTGGATAAACGCCTTGCCATCTTGCTCGAACGTCGCGTTATCGAGCGTCACGTGCGCGTTATAACCCAGCGACCCCGGCTCCTTAAAATTCCCTTTGATATTTGCCGCAATCTTTCCATTTCCAGAAACTTTCAAAGTCTGAAGCGCTTTGACCAGCCCATTCCATTCATCCAGCGGGAATTTATTGGTAATAAAATTAATTTCCCCGATACCGGTCTTAAGATCCATCTTCTCCATCGCTCCCTTCACCGCCATGTCACCCAAATGCGCGTTAAACTCCCCTTCACTCGCGCGCGAACCCGCAACATAAGTTTGTGCGGTAAGAACCAGTTTAAGGCCCGAAGGTTTACTGCCATAAGATTCGACATCAACGGCGGTTTGCGTCAAATCGGCGCTCGCATTGACCAGCATTTTCGCGGAGGTCCCTTTAAGAATCAGTGACCCGGAACCAACCCCTGAAAGACGAACCCCGTTCATTTGCTTGGCGTAATATTTTTTAATGTCGTCAAAACGAATCTCTTTGAACCGGAAGGACAAATCCAACTGAGGCTCCGCCAAAAAATTCATGGTGCCAAACGCGGATCCGGAAAGACCCGGAATCAAAACGGCACAGTCACCGAGTTCCAGAACACGGCTCTGCTGGGTGTATTGAAATTGCGAGGCAATAGAAAAAATTCCAGGAACCTGGCTGACGCCGGCATTTTCTTTAATCGCGATTTTCGATGCGGTGGCGCTCACTTTTCCGGTGATATTTTTGGATTCAGGATCAAGCACGAGCGATCCGCGGGCATCCAACTCACCGGAAGTCACGGGGAAGTCTTCCCCCACTAAACCAGCTTCAATTAATTGTTGGGGAAGAATATTATCGATATTAAAACGAAGATCGAATTGCGTGAGCTTCGCCTTCAGTTTTTCCAAACTCATCTCGACGGTTCCATCCGCGGAAAAGGTGCTGTGTTTCTGGCCGTACACAAGCCCTTTCAATTTAAACTTAGCTGGAGCCGTAAAACTAAGCCCGCGCATCACCCCGTTAATCCCGGTTAACTGAATATGCCCGCGCTTCGGCAAATCCCACGAAAATTGAGCTCCGCTGAGCTCCAAATTACTGGCTTCAAAGCGTTTGAAGAAAAGAGGGATGATTTTCAGATAGAGCCTGGCTTTACGAACTTCCAAGATCGGCTTTTCACCGGGAGCGCTCGGCAGATAAACCTTCAAACCTTTAACCTCGACAAACGCGGAAGGGAAAAATCCCACGCCGATTTTCTCTACGTCGAATTTATCGCCCGCTTTTTCCCTGATTTTTTCTTTGAGGAATTTTTGGATTTCAGATTGAGAAACGATTTGCGGCAAGATCATTGTTGAGAGAACAAAAAAACCGATGACGATGGCAATCAGTACGACAAAAAACTTTTTCATCTGTTTATGATCCTGTAGTTGATGCTGGTCCGTAGGTGCCGTAATCTTTAAACGGATCCCGCGTGCCCGATGCGCTGGCTGACTGCACCGTATCAGCACCCGTGCTGTAAGAATAGTCTTCCAGAAACTCGGCGCACCCGCTGACTAATGATAAGAGGAGAACGAAGAAGAGTAAAGAAAGGAATCGGAGAGACATAGTTAAAACAGGACTTGGGGACCCAAAAAGATCCCCAAATCCAAATCCTGGCTTTAACGTTTGACGTACTGGAATCTGCGACGAGCGCCTTTGCGGCCAAACTTTTTGCGCTCTTTTTCTCTGGGGTCGCGGGTAAGAAATCCGCCTTTTCGAAGAATGGATTTCAGAGATTCGTCGGTTTTAACCAGCGCACGGGCAATACCCAATCGGAGCGCTCCGGCTTGTCCGGCAACTCCACCGCCTGCCAATTTCGCGACGACTTTGTAACGGCCCGTGGCCCGGCCGGTTTCAAGCGGCTGACGTACAAGAAGTCTTAAAATTTCCGTTTCAAAATATTCTTCAAGAGATTTTCCGTTGATATCAAAATCGGTTCCGCCGGGAATCAACCACACGCGGGCGATCGCGGATTTTCTTCGTCCGGTCGCGTAAAAACGATCGCCGGAATCGGAGTGTTTCGGTTTTTTTTCTTCCTGAATTTCAGTAGGTTCGGTCATTGTTTCATTGCCTCTCAAAGATTAATTGGCGTCGGATTCTGCGCCTTGTGACGGTGTTCCGAGCCGGGATAGATCAAAAGATGCGTCATCATCAGGTCTCCCAAACGGTTCTTGGGAATCATCCCCTTCACCGCGCGAAGAATGACTTCTCTGGGATCTTTTTCAATCAGTTTTTCGAAATTATACTGACGGATACCGCCAGGGTAGCCGGTGTAATGATCGTAAATTTTTTGTTCGGATTTCTTGCCGGTAACTTGAATTTCCTTGGCGTTGATCACGACGACATGATCCCCGCTTTCCCAATAAGGAACGTAGGTTTTCTTATCTTTACCGGTAAGGATCCGGGCAATACGGGTCGCGAGACGTCCCAAAACTTTTCCTTTGGCGTCTACGATAAACCATTTGCCCGCTTCCTGTTTCCCGCGGGTGCCAGACTGTTTAATAGTAAGAGTCTTTTTTACAGCTTTCTTTTCTGACATAAGTGTTACCTTTCATCGATTTGCAAAAGGGCCGGAAGTATATCAGGGGCCAGGGGATTGGGTCAACTAATACTTCGGCTGTTCCTAGGGAAGATAGCCGCTACCTTCCCCCATGCTACGCAGACTGCTCGGTTTTCTTGCGGCCTAGCGACTCAGCATAAATTTCCTGAATAAGATTCAAGAATTGATCGCTCACCAGCCAGCGGCCCGATATTTTAGAATCCTGTTCCAGTCTGAGTTCCTGATATAACTGCTTTCTTTTAACCGGATTCGTAACGGATTCGACGATTCGAAGGAGAACGATGACTTGAGCGGACGATATCCCGGTTTGCTGAAGCAAGTCCGTTCTTAAACCAAAGTCATCGTGGTCCACAGTCCAGCCATCCGCCAGTTTTTCGACCCCCACGTCAGTGACGACAAAACCACGTTTGAATGATTTTGTACTCCTGTTTAATTCTGCGATTCCTGACACATCACGTCTAAAATCCTTAACTTGAACTCCACGAAGCAAACGTGCTGCCGTCTCCTGCAACCATTGAATTGCCTGGGGTTTTTCAACGGTTAATTTCCGCTCACCAACAGACCAGGTCGGAACAATAAGATCCGATACATTCAGACCCGCGATTAATACACGCGCCGATTCCTCCGTTTGCGGCAGTGACACCTCATCCAAAACCACAGCCATAGGGATCATCTGAAACTGGACGAGAGAATCACCGGTCTTTTGATTCAGATATTTCACAACGGGTCTTAAACTGACATTGAAGCCCTGAGCCACATCCGTGGTCATTTCAGGAACAGAAAAATGACGAATCGGTTTAGGCTCAAACAAAAGCTCTCCCAAAACACGACTGTCCTCTTCCCTGTCCGCACTTTCAGTTCCCAAGCTTTTACCGTTTCCGTTAATATTGCTGGCCGGCTTAACACCTTTTGAAGAAGCCTGACCTATCTCATCCCATAATGCGGCGATTATAGTCTTAATTTTTTTCAACATTTTCACTTTTAATAGTTCGTTTTTTTCTGCATCTGTCCACTCCCTATGCCCCCCAATTATTCCTTTAAGCGCCCCCCCGCTTTGCTCCTGAAGTTTCTTAAAATCAGCATGGATGAGATAACGATACCCGTTGTCACCTCTTCCATCTTCAACTTTCCAAATATCGGAGTCACTCGTCCCAATGGAAATTTCGCCTTGTTTAAAACTTGTTCCATTCACGAAATTAATGACCCGCAAGGCATACTCATTGAGAGCGGTTCTGCGCACTTTGTTTTTTTCATTCGCCGAGCGAAGGAACACTTGCACAGACTGCTGAAGTTTTTCAATCGCATTATTCAATTCCGTCGAAGCCGGGCTTTTCCGCCTTATTTCGAGAACTTCTGTGATGAGCGTTAAAATAACCTTTTCGCCTATTTTCTGTTCAAGAGGCTCCAATTCACTTTCTGAAGCTGCGCCCTCTTCAAACGCATCGACACCACTTTCGAATCGCACTCTTTCTATTTCGCTGACAATCCTGCAAAGCGATTCTCCAACAGGCGATTGATCTTTCCTGTATTCCCGAGCATATTTTCTCAACTTAATCAGCAGGTCATTAACTGCCACTGAAGTTTGCTGAGAATGTCTGGGTAATCGCAATAAATCTGACCGCAAATTAACAAGAAGAAATCCGAGAATCGCGGGGTAGGATGCATGAGGAAGAAGATCCAAATTGTCACTTAATTTCAGTCTTTCGATGAGGGTGTTGATTAATGCCACTGTCCACAGAGAGTGTGTTTCGTTAATAAAGGATCTCCATTCAG
Source organism: Candidatus Omnitrophota bacterium (assembly GCA_016214265.1). Lineage (GTDB taxonomy): Bacteria > Omnitrophota > Omnitrophia > Omnitrophales > JACROU01 > JACROU01. The sequence continues at coordinate 25,701 of JACROU010000054.1, read as the reverse complement.
AATCACTCCTTCCTGCAGATAATATAGAATCTAATGTGGGTATAAGTTGTTCTGTTGTTACCTTTTGGTATCGCATTTCTTTTTCCGAGGGCCTCGTACCCAAACTGGCCGCTTTTGCGGCTCGGAATGTTTTTTGAAATTGAATGACGTTACTAGGCACGGCTTCCATCGTCTTCTGTGTTTCAACCGGCTGGAAGCGATCGACCAAAGCAAGATAGGAATTGGGTCCGCTCGACTGAGGCGCTGAAGACCTAAGCATGACTCGCTCATAATTTCCGGAACGGTCGGGGTCCGCCTTGGGAAGAAAAATGGAATAGTTCAGATTGTGTTTGCGCGCAAACGCGACAAATCCGGCTTCGTGAAATCCACCGGAAACAAGCGCCACCACTTTCGAGCGATCAGCCTTAATCCGGGAGAGCATATTGCGAAACATGAACTCTTCCCTGCGCTTGGCCACATCATAAAATTTCTTCGCTTCCCCGGCCAAACCATCAAGTTCCTGGAACTTCAATTGCGAGGCGGCGGTAACTCCATCCAGAACTTTCATCGATTGCTCAATTGCGGAAGGAGCGAAAGCATCGCGGCGGACAGCAAGTTTCGCGTAATCTTCCGGATCGAGATGAAGCACGAAAAGTTTCTCGAGAATCAAAATATCCGAAAAGAGAGCTACGATTTTCTTCTCCGCATCTGTCTTGGCCAGCTCGGCAAGAAGTTTACCGGAGAGGATTTCATATTCCCTGAACAGTTGAAGCGCGTCAATTTCTGAAGAAAGAATGCGGCGCGCGGCAAAACGGGTAAAATTCGGGAAATTGGCAAATCGAAATCCGCTCGGATATGCTCCTTTGTAAAACTTGTCCAACACCAAGCGCGGATTGAGGAGCATCCCGCCTTCAAACTGCGCGACATCGCCCGACGGATCGAACACCTGACTGAATTCATAGATCACATCTAAATCTGCGGCAACTTTGTCCAGAAAATTTTCGATGGCTTTTTGTTCCGAGGCAACTTTCACCGGTTCCATTTCGCGCTCAAGACGCGCCATTTGGTTCACGCGAACCAGATTGGGAAACGCGGCCAGATTTTTCGGATCGGTGAAATCGAGATTGAGATGTTTTTTTGCCAACTCGACAGTCAGCTGCAGGTCTTGCGGCCGGAAATTACGATCGGAATCGAGCCGGGCGTGAAGCCGAAGGACTTTCAAAAGAACCGGATTCAGTTTGCGGCTGGCCAGCTGATCAAAACGCTTCAATAAATCCTGAATGTAAGCCGCGGAAACCGCCCGGCTACCGATGACTTTACGAAATGCTCGAATGTTCTCGCGGTAGGCCGGAATATTTTCTATCCCCTCGCCCTTCAATTCACCGTTTCGAATCAAAAGAGCCAGATCGACTCCGGACAATTCTCCCTGCTTCATTAAATTTTCGGCGATGGACACATTCTCATCACGGGACAAATCGGGAAATAAAATTTGGGGATTCAACGTAACGGATTGAGCGGCTCCTTCTACAAACACCTGTTTCAAACCATATTGATCCGTAAGACGGACAAGAGCGTTTTTTATACTTTCCTGAGCCGTGCCATTCGCGTGGGCATCTTGAATATAAATGATGTGCGGCAAACGGGAGGAACCAGATTCAGCAACCGCTTCTTTAAACTGGCCCCATTCTGCCGGAAGACTGGCCGTCGAGCCAAATGCCATTCCATTCGCCAAAAACGAAAAAAACACAAACCACGCAAATCCTTTTTTAAATAATAAAAACACAAAAAATTCCTCCGGGGAGTGAATTTGAAATCTACTAAATACTTTTAAATTGTATTGGGAAATGGGAAATATACCCTCTCATTGGAGATATGTCAAGCAACGTGGCACTTAGGTTCCAGGAACCTAATACTTCACTTTGATTAGGAATAGGCCTTGGGCGGGAGCTGTAGGGCCGGCTTTGCGCCGGTCGCGGGCCTTTAAAATTTGGGGGATATCAAAAGGTGTCAGCCGCCCCTCACCCACCCAAATGAGGGTCCCGACGATATTTCGGACCATGTTGTAGAGAAATCCGTCGCCTTCAAAGGTAAATGAAATCAGCGAGCCTTTTTTGGAAATCTTGAGGGCCGATAAATTCCGAACGGTCGCCATATCTTTTTTCCCGCCGCTCGTCTGAAATGATTTGAAATCGTGTTTGCCGGTGAGATGCCGCCCGGCCTCTTTCATTTTCTCGAGATCCAGTTTCTTCGGATACCGGTAAGAAATAGCTTCATTCAGAGGCGAGCGAATCAAAGAATTCCAAACAAAATATTGATAGATTTTTCCGCGAGCGCTGTAGCGGGCATGAAAATCAGACGAAGCTGCCTCGACTTTTTTCACCACCACATCTTTGGAAAGAATGCCGTTGACGGCTTTTCGAATAGCCGCTTCGGGAAGCGGATTTTGAATTCGAATATGCGCGACTTGCCGCAGGGCGTGCACACCGCTGTCAGTGCGCCCCGCCCCGGTCACACAAATAGGTTCGTGCAAGAATTGGCGGAAGGCTTTTTCGAGTTCTTCCTGAACGCTGCGATGCTCTTTCTGACGCTGGAATCCGAAAAAGTGCGTGCCATCATATTCGATGGTTAATTTAAGCGTGCGCATTAGAGATGTTCAGCAATCTGCACGGCGTTAGTCGCCGCTCCTTTACGCAGATTATCGGAAACGAGCCACAGAGAAATCGCGGACGGATGCGAAAGATCCTCGCGAATGCGGCCGACAAACGTCTCGTCTTTGCCCCCGACATCGATCGGCATAGGATATTTTTTCGCGGAGGGTTCATCGTAGACAATCACGCCCGGCGCTTTCGAGAGAAGTTCGCGCACTTCGCGAGCGGAAAGTTTTTTCTCGGTCTCGATCGTGACACTTTCCGAATGCGCGAAAAACACCGGCACGCGCACACAGGTCGCAGACACTTGAATCGACGGATCGCCGATGATTTTTTTTGTTTCGTTCACCATTTTCATTTCTTCTTTGGTATAGCCGTTATCCAAAAAGTCATCGATTTGAGGAATGCAGTTAAACGCGATCGGATGCGCGAATTTTTTGGGGGGCAAATTTTCGCCGCGCACCCACGCCGCGGTTTGATCTTTCAATTCCTGAATCGCCGTCGCTCCGGCCCCCGAGACGGATTGGAATGTGGTCACCACCACTCGTTTAATCCGGGCGGCTTTGTGAATGGGATTAAGCACCACCACCATGCCGATCGTCGAGCAATTCGGATTGGCGATAATGCCATGATGTTTTTTGATATCCTGGGGGTTGACTTCCGGAACCACCAGCGGAACATCGGGGTTCATACGATAAAAACTCGTGTTGTCGATCACCACCGCTCCGCTTTTCACCGCGGCAGGCGCAAAGACGCGGCTGCGTTCGGCGCCCGCGCTAAAAAGAGCGATCTCAACGCCCTCAAACGATTTTTCCGTGAGTTGCTCCACCGGAATTTCCTGAGAGCCAAATTTGATTTTTTTACCCGCAGAATTTTCGGAGGCCAGAAGTTTAATCCGGTTCACCGGAAATTTTCTCTCGCCCAAAACCTCCAGCATAACTTTTCCCACAGCCCCCGTAGCGCCGACAACTGCGACGTTGTATTTTTTTGAATTCATATCCTTACCCTTTTATCCTTTATTGATTTCTTCAACAACTTTATCACCCATCTCAGAGCACGAAATTTGTTTCATGCCTTCGGACATGATATCGGATGTCCGATATCCCTTGGCCAGCACGCGCTGAACCGCCGATTCCACGCTTTCGCCGAGCTCCATCAAATTGAAGGAATAACGTAACATCATGGCCACCGAAAGAATCGTCGCGAGTGGATTAGCCAGATTTTTGCCCGCGATATCCGGCGCGCTGCCATGAACCGGCTCGTAAAGCGCGTGATGATCGCCCAAACTGGCCGAAGGCAGCATACCGATAGAACCAGTGAGCATCGCCGCTTCATCACTCAAAATATCGCCAAATAAATTGGAGGTCACCATCACGTCAAAACTTTTCGGATTCCGGATCAGCTGCATCGCGGCGTTATCGACATACATGTGCTCCACCGCCACATCCGGATATCTTTTTGAAATCTTTGTCACCACCCGCCGCCACAATTCGGAGGATTCCAACACATTAGCCTTATCCACCGAGGTCACTTTTTTCCGGCGCCGACGGGCAAAGGTGAATGCCTTCTCGGCGATACGCTCGATTTCGTGCGTGGTATAAACTTCCGTGTTCACGCCGCGCTCTTGGCCGTCCGGAAGTTTCTCGATGCCTTTCGGCGACCCGAAATAAATGCCTCCAGTCAGCTCTCTCAACACCAGCATATCAATGCCCTCAACCACTTCTTTCTTGAGCGTACTCGCCGCTACCAGGCTGGGAAACATTTTGACGGGACGCAAATTCGCGTACAGTTTTAACTCGGATCGAAGTTTTAACAGCGCGCGCTCGGGCCGGACTTTGTAGTCCAGATGTTCCCATTTGGTACCACCAACAGCACCGAGAAGCACCGCGTCGGAATGCTTTGCTTTGTCGAGAGTTTCATCGGTAATCGGAATACCGAATTCATCGATCGATGAGCCGCCGACAACACCTTCCTGCAGCTTGAATACCAAATGATTCACCGCCGCGATTTTGTTAATAACTTTCACCGCTTCGCGGGTTACTTCTTTACCAATTCCGTCTCCGGGAAGAATGCAAATGTTGTACATATTTTCTCCTTACGCTTTAATCGCAAAACCTTCTTGTGGACTTGAGGCTCGTGCAAATTCTTTTTTCGCGATGCGTCCGGCGAGGAATGCTTTGCGGCCCGCCGAGACGGCCTCCTTCATCGCTTCCGCCATCAGGCGCGGATTATCGGCGAGCGCGATCGCAGTGTTCATCAACACACCGTCAACGCCCAGCTCCATGCAAATCGCGGCATCCGATGCCGTCCCGACACCTGCATCGACAATGACGGGACAACGCACGGCTTCTTTGATAAATTTGATATTCAGCGGATTCTGAATGCCGAGTCCGGATCCGATCGGCGCGGCCAGCGGCATCACGCACGCGGCTCCGGCATCTTCTAATTTCTTGGCCATAATCAAATCGTCATTCGTGTACGGCATCACGACAAAACCTTCTTTTACAAGAACACGTGTGGCCTCAAGCAATCCTTCGGTATCGGGAAGAAGCGTCTTCTTATCCCCGATCACTTCAAGTTTCACCAAATTTCCGACACCTGCGGCCTGAGCCAGACGCGCGATGCGAATCGCGTCTTCAGCGGTGTACGCCCCCGCCGTGTTGGGGAGAATCGTATATTTTTTCCGGTCGATAAAATCAAGAATCGTTTTCTCGCCCTTCGAGTTCAAATTCACGCGCCCGATCGCCACGGTCACCATGTCCGAGCCCGAAGCTTCCAAGGCCGCCACCATTTCTTCATGATTACGGTGTTTGCCCGTGCCGACGATGAGGCGGGATTTAAAAGTTTTGTTACCAATTTTCAGTGTGTCATTAGTCATCGCAAATCACCTTTCCAACTTCTTCGTGAACCGTGGACAGTGATCCGTGGTCCGGTTCACGGTCCACTGTCCACGGACCACGGTTTATCTTAATACCGTCCGACGCTTTGCCCTCAGATACAATTCCACATAATGTTTGGCGGAAGCTTTCCAGGAAAAATCGCATTTCATTGCGTTTTTCTGAAGATCCATCCACAACTTTTTGTCGCGAAACACCGTCACCGCTTCATCAATTTTGGCCAAGAGCGCGTTCGGGGTTTTATCCTCAAACACAAACCCGTTTCCCTTACCGTGATTTTCATGATAATCCGTAACGGTATCTGTCAGCCCACCGACATCCCGCACGATCGGCAAAGCGCCATAGCGAAGCGCGATCATTTGCCCAAGACCGCATGGCTCAAACACCGAGGGCATCAGAAAAAAATCACTACCCGCATAAATGCGCCGGCTGAGCTTTTCATCAAACTTTAAATTAAAACTGAACCGGCCGTGATGTTTTCGGCCCAAACTTTGAAAAGCGCTGTGATATTTACTGTCGCCGGTTCCAATAATAATAAACTGCATATTCCGTTTAGCCAGCTCGTCCAGAACCATAATGACCAGATCAAGACCCTTCTGATCCACCAAGCGGGTCACCATGCCAAGCAGCGGAATCTCGGGATCAACTTTCAAATGAGTTTCTTTTTGAAGCATCCCCTTGTTGATAAGCTTTTTTGCGAGCGAGGTCGAAGTGTAATTTGCGGCCAACGCCTTGTCTGTTTCCGGATCCCACTCTTTGGTATCGATGCCATTTAAAATTCCGTACAGGTCCGAACTGCGGTCCCTCAAAATTCCTTCCATCCCGCAGCCAAACTCATGTGTTTGAATTTCATGAGCATACGTGGAACTGACCGTCGTCAGAATGTCCGCATACACAAGCCCCGCCTTCATAAAGCTGAGTTTGCCATAATATTCCAGACGGTGCAGCGTAAACTCTTCCCATCCAAATCCGGTAAGCGCCAGCGTATCCGGAGGAAAATTTCCCTGATACGCCAGATTGTGAATTGTAAAAAACGTGCGCGCTTTCTCGAATAATCCTTGCCGCTGATGCATCAGCTTCAAATAAGCGGGAATAAGCCCGGTTTGCCAGTCATGGCAATGAATCACGTCAGGCTCTTCATCCATCCGTTTCAAAATTTCGATCGCGGCTTTCGAGAAAAAAATAAACCGGCGGTCATTGTCCTGAAAATCACCCAAACTGGTGCCGTAAATCCCTTCCCGCTCAAAAAATGCGGGGTGTTCGACAAAAAAAACTTCCACGTTGCTGCCGTTAGCGGCAAGCAAATGACTTTTAACCGAAACCTTTTCCCGCTCCGCACCCAGAGAAACTTCAAAATTTTCCATGGCCTTTTTCATGGGGAAATTTTGCAGGTCCATCCCGCGGTAACGCGGCAGAATCAATTTGACTTCATGCCCCAGCGCGGCGATTTCATGCGGCAGCGCGCCCAGCACATCGGCAAGCCCGCCCGTTTTCGCAAAAGGAACCATCTCAGAAGCGATAAAAACGATACGCATCACAACCCCGCTAAAAAAAGAGGGGCGGACTTAAGATTTCGGTCCGCCCTCAAGGAATTACGAAAAACAAGAAAAATTAACGAACCACAATAACGTTATTAAACGTGCCTAAATTGTTCGGAACGATTTCATTATTGTTCTGATCATTTTCCCAATTACCATCGACAACGAAACGGTATTCGTGCCGGCCGGGTTTTAATTCAAAAACTCCTGACCAATTTCCTTGAGAATCTTTTTTCAAAGTTCCTTTTACAGGACTCCAGTCATTGAAAGTTCCCGCAACCTGAACGGTGAGGGAAAGCGGGGCGAAAAATTTGAAATGTACTTTTTGAGCTGTCTTCAAAGTTTTTGTTTCCATAAGTTGGTCTCCTAAAAGACGTTTAGTATAACACGGAAGCCGGGCGTTTCGTAAGCTCCGCTACCGCCCGAATCACTGTATCCACATCCTCATCTGAAAGGAAAGGATGCATAGGAATTGATAGAATTCGGGAAGCTAGGTACTCGGAAACCGGAAGCGGCTCGACTTGGCCTTGGGCAAAGCAGGGCTGAAGATGGAGCGGCCGGGGATAATAGACCGCGCATGAAATGCCTCGGCTTTGAAGCTGCTTCATAAACTCATCCCGGGAAATGCCCAGTTTGTCGGTATCAAGCACAATCGAAAAATAATTCCAACTGTGTTCACTGCCTGGCGTTTGACGTTGAATTTTGATGCCCGGAATTTGTTTGAACGCCTGCTCGTAAAGAACAGCGATATTTTTTCTGCGGGCCAGGAAATCCTCGAGCTGGGTCAGCCCGAGAAGGCCCAGCGAAGCCTCGATGTCGGTCATCCGGTAATTAAATCCGATCATGGCATGAATATATTTTTCGGTTTCGCCATGCGATTTCAAATAGCGCACTTTTGCCGCCAGCGAATCATCATTCGTGGTGATCATCCCGCCCTCGCCGGTCGTCATATTTTTTGAGGGATAGAACGAAAAGCAAACCGCATCCGGCACCACCGCAATGTCACGGCCCTGATAACGCGCTCCCAAAGACTGCGCCGCGTCCCAAATTAATTTAAGTTTGTGCGCCGAAGCGATTTTTTGAATCCGCGCGATGTCACAGGAATTACCAAAAAGATGCACGCCAGCAATCATACGCGTTCGGGAGGTGAGTTTTTTCTCAATATCCACTGGATCAATCGTCCAGGTGTTTGGGTCAACATCCACAAAAACGGGTTTTGCCCCGGTCATCGACACCATGCTGGCTGTCGCGATAAAGGTAAACGCGGGCACAATCACTTCGTCTCCTGGCTGAAGAAGGGCTTGGTAAACCAAATGAAGAGCGGCGGTTCCGGAACTGGCGGTAATCGCATGACGGGTGCCGACTTGATGGCGAAAAGCCGTCTCAAAATCTTTTGTTTTCTGGCCCTCACGAAGATTACCGGAACGTAGCACTTCCGCGCAGGCTTTGACTTCTTCGTCGCCGAAAACGACTTGAGATAGAGGAATGTTTTTCTGAGACATAAGAGGTGCGATTTTATTCTATTTCGCCTTGCTTTTAAAGGACAAATACCTATAATACGCAACCTGTTTTAGTCAAAGGAGATTCTCATGAAGATTTGTGAAATTTGCGGAAAGAAACCTCTCACCGGGCGTTCCATCGCTCGCCGGGGTATGGCCAAGAAAAAAGGCGGAGTCGGTAAGAAAATTACGGGTATTACCCGCCGTCGTTTCCTCCCCAACCTTCAGACTCTAAGAGCAAGCATCAATGGCGGTGTTCGCCGCATTAAAGTCTGCACTTCCTGCATTCAAGCTAACAAGGTGACGAAAGCGGCTTAACAGCCGTCTTTCGTCATCCCCGTTTCTTAATATCTCTAATTTCCAACTCAAAGAGTTCGTGACCTTCCCAGACTTTGAGGGCGGGCGAATAAATTATGTCATAGTGTCCTAGCGGCGTTGAAGCGGCATCCCCCGGCGGATTCCAAACAGCTTCGAAATTCTGGCCTCCCTGAATCGCGAAGAAACGGCGTTCGTTAGCGGCAAACCAGCGGGACGGCACGGGTTTTAACTCCACATTGCGGGTCAAAAACACCGGCTTTGGATTTTTGAGTCCAAAAGGTTCCAGCATCGAAATTTCTTTCATCTGCCTCAGTGTCAAATCCTGAAGTCCAATTTCGGCGTCAATCTCAAAGGTCTTGGACAAATATTCCGGCAACACCCATTCGCGCGCGATTTCGTTGATCAGTTTGCGAAAAGCCGGGAGCGATTTTTCTTCCACCGAAAGTCCTACCGCCTGCTCGTGCCCGCCGAATTGAACCAGCGGCGCGCTTGCGCGTTTCAAGAGTTCGTACAAATTCACTTTGCGCACCGATCGGCCGGAGCCCTTCCCCATCCCCTCATTTAAACTGATCACGAGCGAGGGCCGGTGAAACCGCTCGACGAGCCGGGCGGCCACAATGCCGATAACGCCCGGATGCCAGGCCTCGTCCCACACCACGATGACGCGGTCTTGATTAAAATTGACTTCCATCTCCACTTTTTTGATGGCCTGCTTCGTCGCGTCCTGCTCCAAATCCCGGCGCTTTTTATTTTGCTTCTCCAATTCCTGAGCCAGCTTCGCGGCTTCCACCACATCTTCGGAAAGCAAAAGGTTGAGGGAGACCTCAGCAGAGTCTAAACGACCTGAGGCGTTAATCCGCGGCGCGAACACAAATCCAAGATGGCCCACATGAATTTTCCGCGACTTGAGTTTCGCCGATTCCGCCATCGCGCGAATCGCCACGCGCGGATTTTCGGACATCGCGCGCAGGCCGTATTTCACAAACAAACGGTTTTCACCCACCAGCGGAACCATGTCCCCCACCGTTCCGAGCGCCGACAGATCCAGATACTCGAGCGCTTTTTTTCCGAGAAGCGCCTGCGCGAGTTTGAGCGCGAGGCCGGTGGCGCAATAGAGTTTGAAGGGCGACTGGCAATCCAGCTGAAACGGATTGATCAAGCTGTAGGCTTCGGGTAAATTGCCGTCCTTAATTTGATGATGATCGAAAACAAGGCAGTCGATTCCCAATTCTTGAGCGGCGGCCACTTCCTCGATGGAACCGGTGCCGCAATCGAGCGTAATAATCACGTTCGCGTTTTGCTCCTTCGCGAACGCCACACCGTCTTTCGTAAATCCGTAGCCGTTTTTCACGCGATGCGGCACGAACGGTTTCCAACGCGCACCCAACCGCGTGAGCACACGGCCCACAATCGCACTGGCAGTCACGCCATCCACGTCATAATCGCCATGCACAATCACCAGCTCGGAAGTGTCAATGGCGTGAAGAATGCGGCGAACCGCTTTTTCCATTCCTTTGATCAGATACGGGTCTTGAAGATCGTCGAGAGAACCGAAGAGAAAGTTACGGGCTTCGTGAGCGGAATTAATTTTCCGATGACGCAGCAATTGAACGGTAAGCGGGGTGATGTTGAGTTCCTGAGCAAGCTCAACGTTAGGACCAGGTCTCGCATCGGGACCTGGTCCTGTTTTAAGAGCCCACTCAGTAATCATAAATTAGGATAATTTCTGCTGCAGCCTCTGAAAGTCGACTACGCTCGTTACGGCGATGAATACAGTGGAGTAAGCGCCGGAAATAATTCCGACCAGAAGCGCGAACGCAAAGTCATTGATCACCGAACCTCCGAAGAAAAAGAGCGCGATCACAACCAAAAGCGTCATGCCCGTTGTAATAATCGTGCGGCCCAACGTTTGATTGATACTGAGGTTGACCAGATCGACGAAAGGCATTTTACGCATCAGCCTCAAGTTCTCGCGGATACGGTCATAGGTCACAATCGTATCGTTAATCGAATAACCGACAATGGTCAGCACCGCCGCGATAAACGTCAGATTCATTTCGCGCCCTGAAATTGCGTAAAGACCGACGGTCATCAGTGCGTCATGAAGCAAGGAAAGAATCGCGCAAAAACCGAAGCTGAGCTTATAACGGAATCCGACATAAATTGAAATCGCAGCAAGAGCCCAAAGACTCGCCCAAAGCGCTTTTTTCCGGAGGTCAGAACCCACGGAAGGCCCGACACTTTCAACGCGAAGCACATCGTAATTTCCCGCGCCGACAAGACCCGACAATACTTTATCAACCGGATCGGTCATAATTTTTGGAGTGCGGATAATCACTTCGTGAAGCTGGGCCTCGCCAAAATTTTGAATTTGGACACCTTCGATTCCCGCTTGACCGAGGGCAGAGCGAAGCTTTCCAAGATCTACGTCCTGTTTAAATTTCACCTGTTCCAGAGAACCTCCGGAGAAATCGACGCCAAAATTTCCGGTGCCCCGCATATAAAACACCGCGAGCCCCACAACAATAATCAATCCGGACGCCAAATAGGCCCATCCGCGGAATTTCATGTAATTAAATTTCGGCACACCCACAAGATGAAGCATGCGAATATTGATTTCTTTTTTTCGGGTCATCCAATCAAAGATCACGCGCGTCACAACCAGTGATGTAAACATACTGATAATCAAACCCAAACTGAGCGTAACCGCAAAACCGCGAATCGGTCCGGTTCCGAACCAGAAAAGCAGAATGGCACTGATTAACGTTGTGAGGTTAGAGTCAAAGATTGTGGAGAATGCCTTGTGATAACCCGCAGCAACAACAGCCCGGCTCTTTTTGCCAAGAGCTAATTCCTCGCGCATACGCTCAAAAATCAACACGTTCGCGTCAACGGCCATACCAAGCGACAAGATTAAACCCGCAATACCCGGCATGGTGAGAGCGGCATGGAACATCGAAAGTCCCGCAAGCAAAATAATGAAGTTAAGAATGAGCGCGAAATCCGCGATGAATCCGCACATCATGTAATAAACCGCCATCCCCACAAAAACCAGAAGGAGTCCGATGACGCAGGCGCGGATGCCGTCATCGATCGAGTCTTTGCCGAGCGTCGGCCCCACTGTCCGCTCTTCTTCCAGATACACGGGCGCGGGCAAAGCACCGGCACGCAGGACCAGTGAAAGATCACTGGCTTCCTGAAACGAAAAACGGCCCTGAATAATCGCCTTACCGTTCGGAATACGCTCACGAACCTGAGGCGCCGAGCGGAGGCTTCCATCGAGAAGAATCGCGATACGGCGCGGAATTCCGTCGGTTCTGAAATCCCCCACGGCTTTACCGGTAAGATCCGCAAAAGCCTGGGCGCCTTCTTTATTAAACTCCAACGTGACAATCGGCTGACCAAAACTTCCCTGATCGAAAGAAACGCCGGCGTTCGTGAGCTTATCGCCCGTCAACAGAGATTCACTTTTCAAAAGCAGTTTTTCACCTGCCTGACCTTCTTCCTCTTTCAATTCTTTCAGCTCATAGCCTTCGGGAATTTCTCCCTTGAGCGCACGGTAAATCAGATCTTGTTGAAACGCCACTTCTTTAAATTCCAAGTGAGCGGTTCTTCCAACCACTTCGAGCGCGCGTTTGCGATCCGTAATTCCAGGAAGCTGAATAACGATATGGTCACTTCCCTGCTTCGTAATCGACGGCTCTTTGACGCCAAGTTCATCGATACGATTGCGGATAATTTCCACCGCGCGGTCCGTTGCGTCTTTTCTCGCCGCTTCGGGAACCTTGTTCAAATCCACTTTCATGACGATATGCATACCGCCTTGAAGATCCAGACCCAGCGTAATTTGTTTTTCAGGCGGATAAATTTTCCAGAGAGAAAACGCGACGATGGCGACAATCAGAAGAACTTTCCATTTGAAATTTTTGTACATGATTTCCCCTTTTAACAGGACCAAGCCTTGATTTTAAAGACCTGGTCCTGACCAATAAACTTATTCTTTTGGCTTGATCAAACCGCTGATCGATGATTTTTCAAACTCGAGCTTCACTTCATCTTCTCCAACCTTCAGCACCACTTTATCTTCAGCAACACCCCAAACTGTCCCAATCATGCCTCCGCTCGTAACGACCTTATCGCCTTTTTTCAGATTTTTAATCATCAACTGAAGGGCTTTCTGACGTTTTTGTTGAGGACGGATCAGAAGCAGATAAAAGATCACAAACATAAGTATTAATGGAAGGAAAGAAACCAGCATATTGGAAGATCCGCCTGCAGGTGCAGCTTGGGCAATGGAAACAGTATTCAGCAAATTCATGAATTGAAATCCTTTCTATACTTGCTCTCAGCCGTCAGCTATCCGCTTTCAGCCAAAAGCAAAAACCTTTAGGTTTTACGACCAATTAATAGAAACTCCTTAGTATTAACTGACAGCTGATGGCTGACAGCTAACAGCTATCTCTTTTCCGCATTATATCGCAAGACGAACGACTTCTTAAAGGAAAGAAAAGTTCCTTTTTGAATGGCCTGACGGATTTTTTTGAGGAGGGCGAGGAAGAAATAGACGTTGTGGTACGAAAGCAAATGATGCCCCAGGATCTCACTGGCATTCACCAGATGGCGGATATAGCCACGGTCAAAGTTCTGACACGCATAACAATCGCAATCCGGATCGATGGGACCTTTAGCCCGGGTGTATTTCGCGTTGCGGATCGCCACCAGTCCCCGATGCGTGAACGCGGTTCCGTTCCGGCCGTACCGGGTCGGCGTCACACAATCAAACAGATCGATACCCGCTTCGACCGCATCCAGAAAATCAAGCGGCATGCCAACGCCCATCAAATAGCGCGGCGTCTCGGCCGGCATCAGCGGAACAATCGATTGCAAAATCTCGAGCATCTTCTCTTTCGGCTCGCCCACCGCCACCCCGCCAAGGGCGTATCCGGGAAATCCGATTTCAAGCGTCCGTTCCAACGATTCTTTGCGAAGATCGATATCACATCCGCCCTGAACGATGCCAAAAAGCGCCTGCGTTTTTTTCCGATGAACTTTTTTCGCCCGCTTGGACCAGAGAATGGTTCGATCCACCGCTTCCTGCAAAAGAAATTTATCGTCGGTGTACGGCGGGCACTCGTCAAATACCATCGCGATATCGCTCCCGAGATCTTCCTGAATTTTCACCACAGATTCGGGGGTGAGGAAATGTTCTTTGCCGTCGAAATGAGAGTTGAACCGGACGCCTTCGTCTGTCACTTTCCGGAGCTTGGCGAGTGAAAAAACCTGGAAACCGCCCGAGTCGGTCAGAATCGGCCCGTCCCAGCCCATAAATTTGTGAAGCCCACCGAACGATTTCACGACCGAAATTCCGGGACGAATATAAAGATGATACGCGTTTCCCAAAATCATCTGGGAACCCATTTCGCGAAGATCGCGGGGCGTCAGCGTTTTCACGGTACCTTGTGTGCCGACCGGCATAAAGCACGGCGTCTCAATCACACCATGAGCCGTGGTGAGCTTGGCTAATCTAGCGTTAGTCTTACTATCGCGTTTGGTAATTTTGAATGAGATTGGGGAGAACATATTGATATCGTACTTCGTACTTAGTACTTCGTACATCGAAAAAAACCGAAGTACGAAAGACGAAGTACGATGTACGGAACTATTCTACATGCTTCAGAACATCGCCGGCAACGCTGACACGGTTGCGGCCATGCTCCTTCGAAAAATAGAGGGCGGCATCGGCGGCTTTAACAAGCTCTACTTCTGTTTTCGCGTGAAGCGGAAATGTGGCAACACCCAAGCTGATATTCACCTTCAGCGTCTGTCCCTGATTCGGACCCGGAAAATCATATTCTTCTATTTTCTTCCGGAGTCGCTCGGCAACTTGAACGGCTTCTTCCAGTCCGGTCTCGGGCAAAATCACCGCGTACTCTTCCCCGCCGTAACGGCACGCAATGTCAATTTCACGCACATTCAGTCTGAAAATTTTTGCCGTGTAAATCAGCACAATGTCACCCTGCTGATGGCCGAAAGTATCGTTGAATTTCTTGAAATGGTCAATATCAGACATAATCAGCGAAACAGGATGATTTTTTCGCTCACCGCGCAGCATTTCGTCATGCAGGCGCTGCTCGAAATAACGGTGAATGTGAAGCTGCGTCAGTCCGTCGGTAATCGCGAGGTGATACAGCTGGGCGTTATAAATGGTAATCGCCGCCTGCCCGCAAAGCGTTGAAAGAAATTCCACATCCTCTTCCTTGAATTTTTCACCCGAAAGTTTATTCGTGATATTCATGACGCCAATACATTCATCGTGGGCGATAAGGGGCATACAGATAATCGAATTGACGTTGGACGTGTCGGACTGTTTGAACGTCGCATCTTTGGCGACTTCGTTGACGATCATCGGCTTTTTAGTCTCGGCTACTTTGCCAGCAATACCCTCACCGATTTTAATGCGAGTAGTCTCAATCTCCCCGCGATTGATTTTCGCTTCCTGAATCGGATCAATCCCGCGCACTACCTTCACCTCAAGCTCCTGCGTGTCTTTGTTGAGAAGCATAATGCTCGCCTTCTGCGCATTTACGGCTTCTTTAGATTTATTGAGGATGAGGAGGAGCGTCCTCTGCAAGTCGTTGGCAAAATTAAGCGCCTGGCTGACGTCATAAATCGCCGACAAATTATCCATTTTCCGACGCAGTTCTTTTGTCGCGTGTGCTTTTTGTTGATCCAGAATCGCGCTGTCGCGGTGAAGACGCTCCCGTCCTTGCGCTTCCCGAGTGTGAGCACGCCGACCAGCGAATCTTTCACCATCAGCGGAAACCACATCAAGCTTTCGATTTTGTCCAAATTCCATTTTTCGATCATGTGCTTGAACCGGTATTCTCCGGTAGAATCGCGGATATAAAATGGCTCACCGCTGTTCAACACCTGCCAGAAAAGCCCCTCTTCGCACATAAATTCCAAATCCTTCACTTCTTCTTCCGGAAGCCCGGCTGCTTTTTTCAGATGAAAATTGAGTTTGGAATCATCATTCACAAAAATCGCGCAATTCGAGGCGCCGCTGGCCTCATAAACGGATGAGATAAAAACGTGGCAGAGCTGCTGCATGTCCTGAATGGAAAGAAGGGATTTGCCAAGCTGCGACAGAGTGAAAAAGTCGAATACCTTGCGTTCCAGTTTGCGAATATTTTGCGTAATCTCGTGACTCTCTCTTTCATCTTTTACGCGCAACTGTCCGGCAATGCGTAAAATTTCATAACACTTTTTGATATAAAAAATTAGATTTTCATCTGTCATTGGGGAGGCGCAAACATCGATAAAAGCCGATTTTTTCTCATCATCGAGAAACGCGTAAACTTCTTTTTCCGCGCGAAAAATAACAGCATAACGGACATCTTCGGAGTGGAGTACATTTTCGATGAAATGTTGGTCGGATTCATCCCACATGGATTGTTCAATCATCGCGGCTACCGGCTTGTGGACTTTGATGAGTTCCAGAAATTCTTTGGGACTCGCCGCCCAAACTAAACGCCCGCCTTTCGTGTCAAGAAACGCGGGGGCTGCAAGCGGCTTTTTGGCAAGGCCAATAATATGAAGACCTGAATTCTGATCCATCGAATCACCTTCAGTATGAAAGGCGTTGATTGTTTAACTATACCTAAGTGTATACGGTGAAACGAATAAAGGCAAATCAGGGAAGGTAGCCCTACCTTCTCCCTGGCGGCCTATAAAATCAGCATGGCATCGCCGTAGCTGAAAAAGCGGTAGCGTTCTTGAATGGCAGATTCGTAGGCCCTAAGAATCGTCTCCCGGCCGGCAAACGCGCTGACTAGAAGAAGCAGCGATGTGCGCGGGAGGTGAAAATTGGTGATGAGCGCATCCGCCGTTTGAATTCGATAAGGCGGATAAATAAATATGGAAGTGCGGCCTTCACGAGGTTTCAGTTTTCCATCCGGTTGTTTCGCCGATTCGAGCGCGCGGAGCGCCGTTGTTCCGCAAACAAAAACACGGCCCCCCTTCTGCCGCGTTTCTTCATGAAGTTTTACTGCCTCCTCGCTCACTCGAAAAAATTCTTCGTGCATCGAATGTTTGGTGACATCTTCCTCTTCTTCCGCCAGCGGTTTGAACGTGCCGTAACCCACGTGAAGCGTAATCCACCCGATGCGAACTCCTTTTTTCTCAATCGCGTTTAAAAAATCCTTATCGAAATGAAGTCCCGCCGTCGGCGCGGCAACCGCTCCGGCATGTTTGGCGAAAACGGTTTGATACGTTTCCCGATCCTCGGGCGTTACTTTTCGTTTGATGTACGGTGGAAGCGGCATTTGTCCGTAACGCTCGATCATCGGCCAAAATTTTTCTTTCGGTTCGAATTCGACCTTTCGCACCGGCCCGTCATCGAGCACGGTAGCGTGAAAATCCGGAGCGATTTCAAGCACCGTGTCTCGCTTTACCCTGCTTCCCGGTTTAATCAGCGCCTCCCAGGTTCCGGGCATGAGCTCTTGAAGCAGAAGGATTTCCGCTTTGCCGCCGGTCGGACGCTTCGCCTCAAGCCGCGCCGGAATCACCCGCGTGTCATTCAAAAACAGCGCGTCACCAGGCCGGAAATAATCCAGAAGATCGCGGAATTTCCGGTGCTCGATTTTTTGATCACTCCGCGACAACACCAGAAGCCGTGAGCCGGTCCGCTCGCGCATCGGTGCGAGCGCAATCAATTCTTTGGGAAGTGTGTAATGAAAATCGGAGAGTTTCATATTGCTAATAAGCGAGAGCAATTACCGCAACCGACGCGGTTACGCCGCCTTTTTTTCTTCTGTTTCCCAACCCGGAAACACCAAAATTGCGGGATGGCACTTTAATGCCCTTGCCAAAACTTTGGAGCGCTCGACACCAAGACTGATTCGGTCTTTTTCAATTCCCGAAATAGTCGACTGTGGAATTCCCGTAAGCTGCGCCAATTGATTTTGACTTAATTCCTGCAGCTCTCTCATAATCCTTACCGATTCCCCCACGCTAACTTTGATATGTTGTTTTGCAGGTCTAAAATCTTTTAATTTCTTCATTTTTTATCACCTCCGATAATCATGCGCATTAACATCCATCACTTGAACAAAAAGTTGTTCTCCTAAAATCCGATAAATGACGCGATAATGAAGGCTGAGTCGTGACGAACGAAAACCTGACCAATTCCCTTTTAGGGCCTCATCATGGAATCCCTTGATCAGCCTCAACCCCTGAGGACCCGGAAACCATCAAGGCGGAAACCTTGAATTTTAAAGGCGCTCCCCTTTCAAAATTTCGGGGATTTTTTGGGTGTCGATGCGAAGACCACCATCGTGCTCGATCTTGAGCGTATAAATCGTTCCCGGCACAAACACCGATCCCGGCGCCTCGATCTGAGCGGATTTGACTCCGTCATGTTCGCGCGTTGCGGGATCGAGCGCATAGCTCCAGAACTTTTCCCAGAGCTTTTTCTCGAACGCATTGGTCGCGTTTGGAATTTTGTAACCGTCGGGAATTTCATTGATCGGCGTAATCGTCATAATTTGAGTCTCAGGCTTTTCCAGCACAAATGCCTTCAGAAAAATGTAGACGCTTTTACCTTTCAACGCATCGCCCGACTCCACAAATTTATCTTTGAACCGGATCACGAGCGATTGAAATTGGATGATGTTGCCCTTGAATGTGAAATATTTTGGAGCGAGGGGTTTTCCGAGCGCGTCAAATTCCAGAAATTTAATCGTCGTCGTGAGCTGCGAAGTCTTCTCGTCACGCCCGGTATTTGTCACCAACACTTCAGCCACGCGCGTATCGGCAGTCAGCCGGCGGACAATTTCTTTCAGCACGCGCACTTCATTCCATTTGCCAACCAGAAAAAGGACTCCCCAGCCGATAAAGCCGGCTACAACCACCGAAATGATAATTTGAGGAATATTTTTAACTTTTAGTTTTGTAGGCATTTTTCATTTTCTCCACAAAAATATCTGCCTGACGTGTCGGTTCCGGAATTCGAAATCCGCCCATTGTCACAAGTGTCCAGCGAATCGCCTGACGAAGACTCACCTTATGTCCGATAGACGTAAAAATCGGCCGCACATTCGATCGTGTGCGCAAAACAGCCCCGACGACTTCGTTCTTGTCGACTAATTCAGACCAGCTTCCCGCCTTCCGTCCTGGATTCTCGAATGTTCCGATTAGTCGGGACTTCGCTGCTCCAATCGTTGGAACGTTCATCACAAGCCCCAAATGACTTGCCAGCCCGATGCGCCGTGGATGCGCCATTCCCTGTCCATCGATCAGGAAAAGGTTGGGTTTCAATTTCAACTTTTTGATAGCATCCAAAAGCGCTGGTACTTCCCGAAATGATAAAAGCCCGGGCAGATACGGAAACCGAACGGGCAGAATAGCTGATAGCTAAATTGGTGCGCCCGTCGAGAGTTGAACTCGAAACCTTTAGCTCCGGAGGCTAACGCTCTATCCAATTGAGCTACGGGCGCCCGACTTTGTTGCGAGATACCAAGCCCGTCCCCGTGGGACGGGCGCACAGCTATCATTTGCTCGATAAAATCAATACGGTCGGAAACTTATTTACGCGAATACCTCAGCCGGCCGTCCTTTAGGGCGGGCGCACAAATAAAAATCGCGAAGCGAATATTTTATCCGCCAAATACTTCTTTGATTTTGCCGATGATTCCGGAGAACAAGCCCCCCTCGGAAGGCTCGGGCTGGGGAGCGGAATAAGCTTGGGTTACCTGAGCTCCGGGATAATAAAATCGCAAAATATTTTCGAACGTAAATCCGCGCTCGGCCATGACCTTGGCGCCCCACTGGCACAAACCCACGCCGTGGCCCCAGCCTTTTCCGGTCATCAAAATTTTCCCGGGCGCCGTGTGAAACGCCACCTGCGTGCTGCGCATTTTATCGGCTCCGATAAACACCCGGAAATCTCCGGCGTTCATTTTAGTGACTCCGCCAGAATGATAAATCAGGACTTTCCGGATTCGCCCAGTACGATCACGGTCCACACTTTCAATCCCGGTAATTGGTCCGACAGAATATCCGTGATCGATTAATTTTTTGCGAATCTCGTCGAATGTAAATTCCGCGGTCCAGTTGTCATATTTCGATCCCGCACAAAACCCGCATTGAACGCCCATGAGCGGCGCAATCGGCACTACGCTCCACACAAAATCCGCACGCGTCGTTCGGCCGCCGCAGGAAGAATGAAAATAGCCTTGAAACACCTGACCCCGGTACGTGAGCACCTGTCCGCGCGTCGCATCCACCGCTTCAGAAGTGCGCAAGTGTTCCGATGTTTTTCCGCCATACACCTGGCTTTTGACATCGCTGGTCAGAAAAAAAGGTGCGCTCGGATTCTTGAGAGCCTGAAACAGCGCGAATGTGCGCGCCGCGATGGCCTGGGCCTTCAGCGCCTCCATCTGCCATTTATAATCCACTTCCCACGGCAGAACGCCCTTCAGATAATCTTCCATCGAAATTTCGTTGATGAGCATGAGCTTGCCGCGCGAATTTTTCTGAATTCGAAGATCCGCCCGGTACGTGCGCCCCTCAATCTGAATCATTTTGTCTTCGGTCTTAACGCGAATCACGGAAGACCGCAGCAGCCGTCCGCCAAGCACAATCCCGTCCAGCGAAACATTGAGCAAGACATCCTTTTGCGGCAATCCCTGAGCCAGCAAATCCCCGGTTACCGGATGCGTCACCGTGTAGGGCGAGGAAAAATCCAGATGAGCGGCCTCGACATTTTGAATAATCGCCACCCGCATCGTCGGCACCGATTCCAACTTCGCAGGTAAATCAACGGTGGTACGAATAGGTGCTTGAGCCATAAACAGAAGAGACACCAGGCACCAGACACCAGACACCAGAAAAGGCGCAAAGCTCTTCTTATTAATTTTCATCACAGAACTCCCATTTGATTCAATTCCAGATTGAGCTCAGCCGCAGATTTAAACAGGCTCGCGCGAAGCCCTGATTTTCTTGCCGCCTCTATATTCACGGTAATGTCATCCGTAAAAAAAATTTCGTCCGGCTTCAGCCCGGATTTGCGAATTACATGCTCATAAACTTTTTCGTCCGGCTTTTGGCACTTCAGCTGATACGAAAGAAACAGCTGGTCGATCATGTCTAGCACCGGAAAACGGGATTTCAGAAACTCAAAATGCCATTCGTTGGTGTTCGATAAAATCCAGACGGGATAAGACTTTTTGAGCCGCGCCACCAATGCATCCATCTCATGTTTCGCGATAAAAATATTGCACCAAAAATCCCAAAACTCTTCCTGGCTACAATTCAGGCTTAAATCACGCGAAATGATTTTAAAAAATTCATCGGAAGAAATTTTTCCTTCCGTATACTCGATATCGGCAGTCGAGGTTAGAAAATAACGGACCAATTTCTCTTTCCCGATTTTCACCCGTTCCGACAAGCGGGTAATAAAAATCTCGGGTCGATAATCGACCAACACATTTCCCAAATCAAAAAGAATCGCCCGGATTTTCATAACTAAGAAAGAAACAGCGCCCCCAGCCCCGCTAGAAGAATCGTTATGTTGACAAAAACGGAAATTTTATGCCATTTCTTGAAAACCAAGCGGCGAGGGTCTGCATCAGGCAATTCATCAAATCCCGGGACTCCTTCACGAAGCGCCCGAAGCTGCCTCATCACAATCGAACCATGATAAACAGCCAAAATTGTCATGACAAAAATAAAAAGGTAACGGATAACCACAAAGGTATCCAAATTTTCCCAGGTTCGCAAAATTACCGCGGAGGAAATCAAAAGCGTGACCATGCAAACGAGTTCTATCGGACGAAATGTGCGATGAATCCGGGTCGCCACCTGCCCTGCCAAAACCCGGGAAGGAATTGTCTGAAAAATCGCTGGGGCGGCAATAAAACCGATGGTGATGATTCCGCCGAGCCAGACAATTAATGATAAGTGATAACAAAAACTTACAGCCTGATATGCCAGGTCCATGATGCCTCCTTCATTGTCATTTTTTTCGAGCCAACAAAATACGTAAATTAATCAACAGTTCATAATAGCCCGCTCCCGCCGCAAATACCAATCCCCAATAGCCATCAAGGATGGCTTTCTTGGCAAAGTAGTACTCCATAAATCGGCCAAGGGGACGAAAAAATAGACGCGTAAAACCCCGAACCCCCTTCAAACTAAACGCAGAATCACTCAGGCAATACTGGGCTTCAAGATTCGTGTAAAAATTCATCTTCTCCAGATACTGCGTAACAGAACCGAAAAAATAATGATCGAGCACCCCTTCCAAACGACCGACACTTCCTCGCACTTCAGGCACGCGGTGTATTTTCTCAGGTAATGAAACTAAATCACTTTTACGAAACAGTCGCAAATGATATTCCGGATAATTGAAGTGAACCGGCTTGGCACAACCCTCTAAAAAATTAGCGCGTAAAATGTGAAAAGCAGATTCTTTTGATTCGCTGGTTACTGCCCGTTCAATGGAACGCGCCAACTCCGGGCTCACCCGCTCATCAGCGTCGATGAGAAAAAACCAGGGTTGCGTCGCCTTCGATAAACCGAAAATGCGCTGAGTTTCGCAATCCGCGTTTTCTTTGACAAAAACTTTCCCGGTGTATTTGCGCGCAATATCCGCTGTTCGGTCCTGCGAACTTCCATCGACAACAATTATTTCCTCAGCCCAAGACACACTGGCCAGGCAGGCGTCAATATTCGATTCTTCGTTATGAGTAACGGCAATCACACTGACAGGAAGTTTCATTTGAATTACACTAATCCAAAAATTTCGCGGTCGGATCGAACGCGCGGGCTCTTTTTCTCCCGCCGGCGATGCTCCAGGACCTGATTTAATTTGGGAAGCGCGTCAAAAAAACCGCGGACAAAATCTTTCTTCCCGCGCACCAAGGCTTCAATCAACCGAAGCGGCAGAAGACCAATGTGCTGAGCCAGCATCCATGGATCTTCCAGGTTTTTCCACAAAAACAAAAAGGAATTCCGGTCATTAATACGAAACGTGCCGCTTTCCCCGAACTCCCGGTTGAACGTCTCGCCTCCCGAATGATAAATCACCGACTTCGGCTCATACAGGCATTTCCAACCGCGGCGCCAGGCGCGGAAACAGATATCTGAATCTTCCAGCCGGCCTGGCAGATAAAGCGTATCGTACCCCCCAAGCTCAAGAAATTTCTTCCGGTCCACCGCACCATAGCCTGCAGCCATGCTAAATCCGGGCGTCTCGATCAGCGCCTCATGCCCAGGATAACGCGAGCTGGCCCAGAAAATTCCATATTTGAGACGGAACCGGGTCCGGCCGCCCTCAAATTTTGAGCCGTCCGATGACAGGCATTTGGATGTCACCATAAAAGCATCCGGATCTTTCCTGAAAGGCTCGACGAGTGGATCGACAAATCCTGCGTCCACAACAATATCGTTGTTCATCAAAATCACGATGTCTTCGTCAATTTGTTTGAGAAAATCATTGTACGAGCACAGCACCAAATTCTTGGGCGCAACCACCCACGCCACTTCATTGCCAAAACGGCGGACCACTTCCCGGCTTTTATCGCGGCTCAAATTATCCAGCACGGTAATTTTAGTCGGCGTTTTCGCCCGCCGCGCCGCTTCAATAATCGAAGGCAAACAGCGCTCGAGAAGTTTTTCACCGTTATAGTTCAGAATGACGATATGAGCGTTCATAATTTACTTTTTTCTAGCGACGACCAGCATTTGCCAGGCGAAATTTTTTCGAATTCGACAGAAGAAATTAATTAGTTTTTCTTTCCACACCTTGGCATAAGGACCGTTATAAAAATAAAATCCCACCACCTCAAATCCCTGGCGATTCAACAACTGGCGCAGAATTTTTTCCTCAAACGTGGTGACATGCTCGTGATTCGGGACAACACCATCGTTCAGAATAACCGCTTTCAGCGATCGAAGGCCGTAACAATTGTCCGTCGTCATCAGAAACAGGCTGTCATCCCTCATATGCCGGCGGACGGAATCCAGAAAATGTCCGGGATTGGAAACGTGTTCGATGATATTACCCGCGGTAATCACATCAAAGGTGCGGCCCAGATCAAGAGCCTCCACATTTCCCGCTTCTACGTTATATCCCTTTTGGCGAAGCGCTTTGACCGCCTCAATCTGATAATCGATACCAAGCAAATCCCGGGCGGCGAATTTTATCTTGCGGTGGAGCCATTCGGCCCCCGCCTCTTTCTCGGCTTCGTGGTCGACACAGCCCAAATCGAGGACAGATTTACCCGAAACCAGATCCTTCATCACATCCCAGCGGTCTTTAATAAGCACTTTGGTGGAGTTATTCATAAGAGGAGGATTATAACAAATAATACAGAAAGAGGGTAGCCGCTAACCTTGATTTATTCTGTTATTTTGACTTTTTCAGAACGTGAGAATAGTTTTCCTTACCGGTCAAATCCGAAAATCTGGGAGTCACCACTACCGTGGAAACGCGCTTGGATTCCAATATCTCATCAATCCCCTTGGAATGAAAACCGCCGGTCACCAGAATAGCGACAACCGGCTTGTCCACTCCGAATCGTTTGAGCAGATTGGCGCTCATAATCCGATCACGCTTTAAAACTAAATCGTAAAACTTTATTACTGGAGCAAAAAATTTTGTCGCCTGATCTGCCCAATCTGCGCCAACAAACTTCACCAAGGCTCCCTGCCGCTCACTCAAATTTTTGAAAGCAGCGCGAAAAGTCTCATAATCATGGCGCATAAGCTCGAGACGCGATGCGGAAAACAACACATAAAGCTGTTTGATGCCATCGAACCACTCTTTTTCTGCGGGCGCGGTGACAAGAACCGTTTCTAAATGCCAAATATGAAAAAAAATCGGCAAGCGCAAAGTGCCCTTTCAGATAAAAACCCATATGTTCCGCAAAAATCTGCACAGGAGAAGAAATTGTCTTCTCTCCCTTGTTGTTCCACAAATCTTCAGCCAGAGACAAAACGTCATCCCGTTGACTTCGCGTTTCTATCGCCTGGACATAAGCATCACGATTCAATTCCAACAGCATCTGATTTTCGATTCCAAAATAATTCCCTCTTCCCCCGTTCATCACACAGGCAATTTCAGCGCCGGATACTTGCCCCAGATTAAGATAATCATTAAGCACTTCTTTCTGATTGCGCTCTTCTAAACGGACCCGTGATGGATTTAATCTTCCCTCGCCTCCTTCCAGATAGACGTAACGGACATCGAATTGTTTCTCTAGATAATTAATCAGCTGCTGAATATTTTTTTGAGCTTCAACCACACAATGCGGATCTTGAATATGAATGACCCATGGTCCCGGTTCGCCAGAAACATGAATTTTCTCAATCTGGGCAAATTCTTCAGGAATGGAAAAAGGAATTTGAGACTGGACAGGGGCAAGCGAAGCGGCCCAACTTTGATCTGCCAAGAACATAACGCTAAAAACCGCAGAAAAAATAATCCGGATTATCTTACCGGCTTCAACTTTCTGATTTTGTCGATTGCATTTCCAGAACATCTTGCTTTACCCCTCTTTTCAACTCTAAATTAACTGTCTCAGAGAATACTCATGGGGTAATTAAGGCAGGATTAAAGATTCTTAATTCAGGCTCTGTACTTCTTATCCTTCTTTCCGCTCGGGCGCTTAGCAGCTCCTGGACGGCGCGTCGGCTTGTCTGGCTCAGCAGCCATGATCACTTTGCCATGAAGCACACAACCCTTCTGGACAGGGTCACACAGCTTCTTTAGCCTCCGGCAATGATCTTTGATTTGATGAGGACAAGTCCATCCAGACAT
>JACROU010000005.1 GCA_016214265.1 Candidatus Omnitrophota bacterium | reverse complement strand
TGGATGTCCGCAATCCCGATGAGTATGAGAATGAGCATGTTGACGGCGCCATGAATATTCCGTTAAATTATCTCCGTTCTGAAATGGCGAAAGTGCCGAAAGACCGCGTTATTTACGTTTATTGCGGCGTTGGCCAGCGGGCTTATTATGCTACTCGCGCGCTTCGTTCGAACGGTTTTGACGCACGGAATATTTCCGGGGGGATGCAGACTTATCACGGCTGGTCGGAAGCTGAAAGGAAAAACTCATGAAAATCTATAATTTCGCACGGATATTAGGATTTGTTGTGCTTGGTATGCTCATATTTTCCAATGTTTCTTACGCCAAGTCGGCTCGTGAAATTGACGCGAGTGTGGATACGGCCTTGGCGCGTTTCAACAAAGAAGTTTATGGAGCGAAAGGTTTGCTTCGCAAAGCCAAAGGAGTTTTGGTTTTCCCGAAAGTGATTAAAGCGGGGATCGGCCTTGGCGGGGAATACGGAACCGGGGCGCTCCGAATTAAAGGAAAGACCGTGGATTATTACAACACGATTACCGGTTCTATCGGTTTTCAGTTGGGCGGCCAGGTGAAAGCCCTTTATCTGCTTTTTATGGATGATTACGCGCTCAAAAATTTTCGGATGAGTAAAGGTTGGAAGGCCGGGGTGGACGGTTCTGTAGCGTTGGTGACTAACGGTGCCGATGGCTCCGTGGATACCACCAAATCGAATGCGCCTATCATTGCTTTTGTTTTGGGACAAAAAGGATTGATGTATAACCTGACGTTGGAAGGTTCGAAATTCAACAAAATCAATCCTAAATAAAAAATCTCCGGAAAGGTATTTGTGCTTCAAGCTATCTTAAGTTCGTTCATCGTTGTTGCCGTCTGTGAGATGGGGGATAAAACACAGCTTTTGTCTCTGGTTCTTGCCGCCCGGTTCAAAAAACCCTGGCCGATTATGGCCGGTATTTTTGTGGCCACAATTTTTAATCACGCCCTGGCTTCTTACGCGGGACAGTGGGTATCTCAAGTGGTTCGGCCGGATGTTATGGCTTACATTCTGGCCGCGTCATTTATCGCGTTTGGTTTTTGGGCGCTGCATTCCGATTCACTGGATATGAAAGAAAAAAAACCGCGGTTCGGAGCGTTTCTGACCACTACGATTCTTTTTTTTCTTGTCGAGATGGGAGACAAAACTCAGCTGGCTACGGTGGCCTTGGGCGCCCGGTATCAATCCGGCTGGACAGTAACGATTGGTACGACCTTCGGGATGCTGGCGTCGAACGGGTTGGCGGTTTTTTTGGGGCATAAACTGCTCGATAAAGTGCCGATGAAATGGGTGCATTGGTTTGCCGCGGGGCTTTTCTTCTTATTTGGATTGTATTCTTTGCTGCCGGTTATTTATTTAGGAAGGTAGCGGCTACCTTCCCTGTGACCTTGATCACGTTTTTTCAATACCGCTTTTGATACACTTCCCGCTCTTTAATGGCTTGCATAACCCAAACAATATTTTTTGCCGGATGTAACTCGAGGAGATTCGAATGATTAATTCAGGTGATACTGCATGGATGCTGATGTCAACCGCGTTGGTCATGCTCATGACCATTCCGGGGCTGGCGCTTTTTTACGGTGGGCTGGTGCGGCGAAAAAATATTCTTTCGACGATGATGCAATCTTTTTTCGTGTTGTGTGCGATCAGTTTGCAGTGGGTGCTGTTCGGCTACTCACTGTCATTCGGTCCTGATCAGTGGCACATCATCGGAAATTTTTCGTGGTTTGCGTTAAATGGCGTTGGCGTAACACCTAATGCTGATTATGCAGCCACCATTCCTCACATTCTGTTCATGGCGTATCAAATGATGTTTGCTGTGATTACGCCCGGGCTCATCACCGGCGCTTTCGCCGAACGGATGAAATTTTCTACCTACATTATATTTGCCCTGCTATGGGCCACGTTCGTTTATGACCCGGTGTGTCATTGGGTTTGGGGGACGGGCGGCTGGCTCAAACAGCACGGTGTGTTGGATTTCGCCGGTGGAATTGTCGTTCACGTTACCTCCGGTTTTTCGGCGCTGGTGTGCGCGCTCGTGATGGGCAAGCGTCGGGGATTTGGCCGCGAACCGATGCCTCCGCACAATCTTCCTCTCACGATTATCGGTGCCGGACTTCTGTGGTTCGGCTGGTTTGGATTTAACGCGGGAAGCGCGCTGGCCGCCAATGGGATTGCCGCGACGACGTTTGTGGTGACTAATCTTTCTGCCGCCGCCGCCGGAATTACGTGGATGCTGATCGAATGGAAATTAGTGAAGAAACCGACCATGCTGGGCGGCGCGACTGGTGCTGTGGCCGGACTGGCGACGATTACTCCGGCCTCGGGATTTGTTTCGCCGTTTTCCGCAGTGCTGATCGGCATCGCCGCCGCCGCTATCTGTTATTGGGCCGTTGCCGGTATTAAATTGAAATTTACTTACGATGACAGCCTCGACGCGTTTGGCGTGCACGGCGTTGGCGGTGCACTCGGAACGCTTGCTGCCGGACTTTTCGCCGAGCAACTGATCAACCCCGGCGGCGCGAACGGGCTCTTTTTCGGCAACGTCGGCCAGTTGGCGGATCAAGCGCTCGGCGTTTTAGTGGTCATCGCGTATTCGATGGGAGTGACCTTCGTTCTGCTCAAAATTCTGGATAAGACGATGGGCCTTCGCGTCAGCGATGAAGAAGAAGTCATCGGTTTGGATATTACTCAGCACGAAGAAAGCGCTTACACCCTGTTAGATTGAGGAGAACACCATGAAACTTGTTATCGCCATTATTCAGCCGCATAAATTAGAAGACGTGCTTCAGGAACTCGACAAAAACGAAATTCATCTGAAAACCGTATCGAATGTTCTGGGCTGTGGAAGACAAAAAGGTCGAACCGAAGTGTATCGTGGAAAAAAAGAAACCGGAAATATGTTGAAGAAAGTCCGTCTTGAAATCGCAGTCAACGAAGAATTTGTGGAGCAGACAATCGCCGCCATCGTGAAAGGCGCCAAGACCAATAAAATCGGTGACGGTAAAATATTTGTTCTGGATCTTCAAGAATGCGTTCGCATCCGCACCGGCGAACGTGGCCAGCCCGCGATTGGGTAAGCCTGTCATCCCGGGCTTGACCCGGGATCCAGTGTCGTTGAAAGAGTTCATAAAAACCAAAGACCCTGGATTCCCGCTTTCGCGGGAATGACAAAGCTCCATTAGGGGGTATTTCGTATGAGAAAAAATAAGAGTCAATTTGTTCCCGCAAAACCGCACGCCCGGTTAACCACCAGTAGTGTGATTCGTATGCTCAGGGAGCTTAAGGGTTGGACGCAGGAAGAGCTGGCTAAGCGGTCCGGAATTACGTCGACCAATATCAGTTTGCTTGAAAACGGAAAAGTGGATATCGGCAAAACGTGGGCCGAGCAGCTTGCAGAGGCCTTTAAAGTTCATCCGGCCATTATCATGTTTCCTGAGTATGAAGCGAAAGAAATGTTAAAAGCTGCGTAGAAGCGCCCCCCTCTCCAGAAGGGAACCCCAAAGCAGCAGAAGTCCCTTCCATTTTATCCCGGCTTTTGATAAACTCCCCGTCCTTTTTGGAACTTTGGAATCTCTAATGAAGACATTATTGAAACAAGTCACATCTCAAGGAATGCCCGCCCAAGGGCTTTACGATCCGCGGTTTGAACACGACGCCTGTGGTGTTGGTTTTGTCGTGGACGTGAAGGGAAGAAAATCCCACCAGATTGTTCAGCAAGCGCTTACTATTCTGTTAAATCTTCGCCACCGGGGCGCCTGCGGCTGCGAGAAAAATACGGGTGATGGCGCCGGAATTTTGATGCAGGTTCCGCACGAATTTTTGAAACAAACCTGCCGCGGCGTGGGTATTTATTTGCCCGAGGCCGGTCAGTATGGTGTGGGCATGGTTTTTCTTCCGCCGAACAAAAATGAGCGGAAAAAATGCGAGCAGATTTTTGAATCGATCATTGAAGAAGAGGCGCTGCCGTTTCTTGGCTGGCGCACCGTACCTACCAACAACAGTGATTTAGGCGACACGGCGAAGCGTTCAGAACCGTTTGTTCGCCAAATTTTTATCGGCCGTAATCCTAAAATTAAAGACGATCTGGCGTTCGAGCGCAAACTTTATGTGATTCGCCGCCGCGCCGAAAATGCGATTCGTTACGCGAGTGTCAAAGGTGCGGATTTCTTTTACGTCTCCAGTCTTTCCGCCCGGACGATTGTGTACAAAGGAATGCTCAACTCGGAGCAAGTCGAAACTTTTTATCCGGAGCTTCACGAGCCCGCGATCGAAAGCGCGCTGGCGCTCGTTCATTCGCGGTTCAGCACGAATACCTTTCCCAGTTGGATGCGGGCGCATCCGTACCGTTTTATCGCCCACAACGGCGAAATCAACACCCTGCGCGGCAATGTCAACTGGATGCACGCACGTCAGGCCCTCTGCGAATCTGAACTTTTCGGCGATGATATCAAAAAGCTTCTTCCTATTATTCCGCCCGACGGCAGTGACTCTGCAATGTTCGACAACTGCCTCGAGTTTTTGATTCTGGGCGGCCGTCCGTTGGCACAAGCGGTCATGATGATGATTCCTGAGCCTTGGTCTGGGCACGAAAGCATGAGCGACGAGAAAAAAGCTTTTTACGAATATCACAGCTGTCTCCTAGAACCGTGGGATGGTCCTGCGTCCATCGCGTTTACCGACGGCGTTCAGATCGGTGCGGTGCTGGACCGGAACGGTTTGCGCCCCTCGCGTTATTACGTGACCAAAGATGGTTTGGTGATTATGGCTTCCGAAGTGGGTGTCGTGGATATCGCTCCCGACAAAGTTCTTGAAAAAGGACGGCTTCAGCCCGGCCGTATGTTCCTCGTCGACACGAAAGAAGGCCGCATCGTGGCGGACGACGAGATCAAAAAAAATATCGCTTCCCGCGAGCCATATCGCCTGTGGCTTAAAGAAAATATGATTTCGCTCAAAGATTTACCGGAACCTGTGCATGTGCATGAGCCGGATCACAAAACCGTCCTGGCGCGGCAAAAAGCGTTCGGTTACACGTTTGAAGATCTCCGAAAAATTTTGCTGCCGATGGCGCAAAATGGTGTGGAACCCGTAGGTTCGATGGGCAATGACGCACCGTTTGCCGTGCTCTCCGAAAAACCCCAGTTGCTTTACAATTATTTCAAACAGCTGTTTGCACAGGTCACCAATCCGCCGATTGACTGCATTCGGGAAGAATTGATTACCTCCACCGAAACGACAGTGGGACCGGAAGGAAATCTTTTGAAACCTGAACCAAAAAGCGCCCGGCAAATCAAGCTGGTTAGTCCGGTTCTGACGAATGAAGAATTTGAAAAATTGCGTCACATCAATCATCCCGATTTTAAATCCATCACGTTGTCGATGCTCTACAAAGTCAGCGACGGCGTAAAGGGATTGGAAGCGGCGCTCGAAACTGTTTTTGTGAAAGCCAGCCAGGCGATTAAAGACGGCGTGAATCTTTTAATTCTTTCCGATCGCGGCGTGGATGCCGAACGTACTGCGATACCGGCACTGCTCGCGGTTTCGGGACTGCATCATCATCTCATTCGCGAAGGAACCCGGACGCGCGTGGGCCTGATTTTGGAATCAGGCGAGCCGCGTGAAGTGCATCATTTCTCGCTCCTCATCGGTTATGGTGTCGGCGCCATTAATCCGTATCTTGCTTTCGAAAGTTTGGATGATTTAATCCGGCAGGGGCTTTTGAACGGAGTCGATCACAAAACTGCGGTGAAAAATTATGCCAAAGCCGTGGCCAAGGGTGTTGTAAAAACGATGTCGAAGATGGGGATTTCGACGATTCAGAGTTATCGCGGCGCCCAAATTTTTGAGGCGATCGGTCTCGCCAAACAGCTGATCGACCGGTATTTTACCTGGACGCCGAGCCGCATCGAGGGCATCGGACTTGGCGAGCTGGCCAAAGAAATTTCCGTCCGTCACACCGCCGCTTTTCCGAAACGAGATTCGAGCGAGCAGGCTCTGGAATCGGGCGGAAAATATCAGTGGCGAAACGACGGGGAATTTCATCTTTTCAATCCCGATACCATTCACAAACTTCAGCAGGCTTGCAGAACCAATAATCCCGGCGTTTTCAAAGAATATTCCACGCTGGTTAACGAACAGTCGAAACATTTGTGCACGCTTCGCAGTCTTTTCGATATTAAATTTGTGGCAAAGCCGGTTTCCATCGAAGAAGTGGAATCGGTGGCCGCGATTGTGAAACGTTTCAAAACTGGCGCGATGTCGTACGGTTCTATCAGTAAGGAAGCGCATGAGTCGCTGGCGATCGCGATGAACCGCATCGGTGGAAAGAGTAACACCGGTGAGGGAGGGGAAGATCCGACGCGTTTTGCACCGATGCCGAATGGTGATTCAAAAAGAAGCGCGATCAAGCAAGTAGCCTCGGGACGTTTTGGTGTCACCAGCGAATATCTGGTGAATTCGGATGAAATCCAAATCAAAATGGCTCAAGGAGCAAAGCCCGGCGAAGGCGGACAATTACCGGGACCCAAAGTATATCCGTGGATTGCCAAGACTCGCCACTCAACCCCGGGTGTGGGACTGATTTCACCGCCGCCGCATCACGACATTTATTCCATCGAAGATCTTGCGGAATTGATTCACGATTTAAAAAATGCCAACACCAAAGCCCGTATTAATGTGAAGCTCGTTTCTGAAGTGGGTGTGGGCACCATCGCCGCGGGTGTGGCGAAAGCGCATGCTGATGTGGTGCTGATCAGCGGTCATGACGGGGGCACAGGCGCCTCCCCGATTTCCAGCATTTATCACGCCGGCGGTCCGTGGGAGCTTGGAGTTGCCGAGACACATCAAACTCTGGTACTGAATAATTTACGAAGCCGCATCGTGGTGGAAACCGACGGACAATTAAAAACTGGCCGCGATGTTATCATCGCCGCGCTGCTGGGCGCCGAAGAATACGGTTTTGCGACTGCGCCGCTGGTCGTGATGGGCTGCATCATGATGCGCGTTTGTCATTTGAATACGTGCCCGACCGGTGTCGCCACGCAGGATCCGGAGCTTCGAAAAAAATTCACGGGCGATCCGGCGCATGTTGTCAATTTTATGCGCTTCATTGCCGGGGAAGTTCGCGAGCTGATGGCTCAGCTCGGATTCCGTACTATCAATGAAATGGTGGGCCGCACGGACAAGCTTGATTTCAAAAAAGCAATTGATCACTGGAAAGCTAAAGGACTGGATTATTCGAGCATTTTGTATCGTCCCCAAGTCGACAAACATGTTGGCACGTACTGTCAGATTTCTCAGGATCACGGTTTGGAAAATGCCCTCGATAATCAAGTGCTTCTGGAGCTATGCGAGCCGGCGCTGACTCGCGGAGAAAAAGTGCACGCGACGCTTCCGATTCGCAACATCAACCGCGTGGTGGGCACCATTTTAGGCAGCGAAGTCACACGCCGTTTTGGGGCGAAAGGACTTCCGGACGGAACCATTCATTTGCATTTTATCGGATCCGCGGGACAAAGTTTGGGCGCATTCGTGCCGCCGGGAATTACTCTAGAACTTGAAGGCGATTCAAACGACTATGTCGGCAAAGGGCTTTCAGGCGGAAGAATTATCGTTTATCCGTCGAAGGAATCGACATTCAAAGCGGAAGAAAATATTGTCATCGGCAATGTGGCTCTTTACGGCGCAACTTCCGGCGAGGCTTTTATTCGTGGCGTTGCGGGCGAGCGGTTTTGCGTCAGAAATAGTGGTGTTAACGCCGTTGTTGAAGGCATTGGCGATCACGGTTGTGAGTATATGACCGGAGGCCGCGTCATTGTTTTGGGTGAGACGGGACGGAATTTTGCCGCCGGCATGTCGGGCGGTATCGCGTATGTGTTGGATCGAGATGGCAATTTTGCTAATCACTGTAATAAACAGATGGTGGAATTGGAATCGGTTAGTGACACGGAAGAAATCGCGTTTATCCGTGAGATGATTCACCGGCACATTGAATATACAGGAAGTACGTACGCTGCAAAAATTCTCAATCTTTGGGATGAAATGGTTCCCAAATTTGTTCGCATTATTCCGAAAGATTACAAACGTGTGTTGATGGCGTTGGAACGTGTGAAAAGTGCGGGACTTTCTGGCGACGAAGCGATTATGGCCGCGTTCGAAGAAAACGCCAAAGACCTCGCGCGCGTAGGCGGGAATTAAATTATGGGTAAACCAACAGGATTCATGACAATCACGAGACAAACTCCACGGGATATTCCTGTCACTGACCGGATCCGGAACTGGGATGAGTTTCATCTGCCAATGTCCGAAGACGAGCTCAAAAATCAGGGAGCGCGCTGCATGGATTGCGGCGTTCCATTCTGCCACTCCGGAGATTTACTGGCGGGGATGGCTCGCGGTTGTCCGGTTCATAATCTGATTCCTGAATGGAATGATCTTGTTTATCGCGGACAGTGGCGTGAAGCGCTGGCGCGTTTGCTCAAGACCAATAATTTCCCCGAATTCACCGGTCGGGTTTGCCCAGCGCCGTGCGAAGGTTCTTGCGTGCTCGGCATTATCGAACCGCCGGTCACCATCAAAAATATTGAATGCACCATCATTGACAAAGGATTCGAAGAAGGCTGGGTAGATGTTGAAATTCCTCAAGGAAGAACCGGAAAAAAAGTGGCCGTGGTCGGATCTGGTCCCGCTGGACTTGCCGCTGCCACTCAGCTGAACACCGCCGGCCATACGGTCACCGTGTTTGAACGCGCGGACCGCATCGGCGGACTTCTCATGTACGGAATTCCGAACATGAAGCTCGATAAAAAGGTGGTAGATCGCCGCACGAATTTGATGTTTGAAGCAGGCATCAAATTTGTCACGAATACGGAAGTCGGGAAAAATTATCCTGCCGAGAAGCTGTTGAAAGAATTCGACGCCGCTGTGTTATGCGCCGGAGCGACCAAGCCTCGCGATCTTCCGATTCCGGGCCGTGAGCTCAAGGGCATTTCTTTTGCTGTAGATTTTCTCCAGGCCAACACAAAAAGTTTGTTGGACAAAACGTCCGCCCCCAATTTTATTTCCGCCGAAGGCAAGCACGTGATTGTGATTGGCGGCGGCGACACCGGTACCGACTGTGTGGGTACTTCGATTCGCCATGGCGCTCGCAGCGTCGTTCAGCTCGAAATTTTGCCAAAGCCTCCATTAGAACGCGCTCTCGACAATCCATGGCCGCAATGGCCCAAGGTGTACAAGATGGATTACGGGCAGGAAGAAGCCGCGGAACTTTTCGGCGCCGATCCCCGGCGTTATCTGGTTACAGCAAAAAGATTCATTGGCAATCAGCAAGGGCAGATCAAATCCATAGAAATCGTCAGCGTGAAGTGGGAGAAAAATGATAAGGGGCAGTTCATTCCCAAAGAAATTCCGGGAACTGAAGAAGTGTTGCCCGCTGATTTGGTTCTTTTGGCGATGGGATTTCTGGGCCCCGAGGACACTCTTTTATCTGCTCTCAAACTCGAAAAAGATCCCCGGTCGAATGTGAAAGCCGAATATGGCAAGTACGCGACCAATGTGCCGAAGGTGTTTGCCGCCGGCGATATGCGGCGCGGGCAGAGCCTGGTGGTTTGGGCCATCAACGAAGGCCGCGGAGCCGCAAAAGCGGTGGATCAATTTCTAATGGGCGAAAGCTCACTTCCCGAATAACCTTCCTCTGAAGCGTGCCCTTTGTGGTCGCCTTACTCAAATTACGGATTCTGATTTCTGTTGCGATGTTTTAGATTCAAGCGAAGTCTGACAGAGCGGTTTTATTGATAAATGATTATCGTCGAAATGGTTTGATTTTTTCGTCTTCTTCGGCCGATCTGTTGTTTGACGTCTTAAGGCGTCAAGTAGGGCCGGGATGTTTTTTTTGTAATATTTATTTACGAGCCATTCAAGACCTTTTGGAATTTGTCCGGGGTCGACGTAGACACGATAAAGCAAAAGAATATCATCTCCTGATTTTTTCAACATCCAGTAACCTTCCGTATCGCCGATCGTTTCTTTTGGCGAAAGTTCCGGCCAGGGAATCATTTTCCATTCGATTGTGGCATCCTCTTTATTTTTTGAGGAAGTCATGCGAAGCCGGTATTTTCTTTCCCCGCCGAACGGGACCTTCAGAGTGTAATTGACGACGGCTTCTTTGCGTTTGCGCCACAGCACGCGCGTTTTTTTAACCTGCGGCATAAACTGGTCATAATGTTCAAATTGAGTCAGTGTTTGATAAACGTGGTCCAGGTTGGAATGGATCAAAACGCGGGCTTCGAAACTTTTCCCTTTGATTTTGTTGCCGGGATTTGGTTTGATTTCTTTAATCAGAATATTTCCGTTCGATAGCAGCTGGCTTTCTTTATGACTTAACGGAGCAAGCTGCATCGCTTGTGCGTTCGGCAAGCCGGGTTTGAAAAACACCAAGGCACCGGCTGCAACAACAAGACTGATGAAGAGAATAAACAAAATGAAGAGTTTTTTCATGAAAGTCGTATTTTTATATATTAGACCGAATTATAACACATGGGAAAAAACACGTCGGAAATATCCCGACACTTTTCGGCACTTCTTGCGTCTAAATGAGTAGAAGTAATGACTGCTGTAGGAATTGACGATACTGAATAAATCGAAAAAGGGGGGGGCTATATGAAGAAAACATTGGCAGGAAGCATGGTTGTGCTGGTTGTTGTATTGGTCGTTTCATTGACCGCGGCTTATGCGAATCATCAAGGTGGTATGGCATGCAAAGCAGGTTATGGCAGTAAGCATCGCGGCGGTGGCGGCCAAGAGGGTAATCTGGAGAAAATATTTTTCATGAAATCCCATTTTATCCTTGAAAACAGCACCGCACTGGGACTGGCGGATGACAAGGTTGAAGCCGTCAAGACGCTCATGCTTGACACGAAAAAGTCTTTGATCAAACAGAGCGCTGATATCGAAGTGACCTGTATCGATATCAAGTCGAAGCTTCATGAATATCCAGTAGATGTGAATGCTGTAAACAAGCTTATCGATCAGAAATACGAGTTCGCAAAAGCGAAAACCAAAACTTTGGTTGAAGCGATTGCTAAAGTGAAATCCACGCTGACCAAAGAGCAGTACGACAAGCTTCGAGAGATTTGGAAAGGTACCGAGAAGCCTGAACACCACGAAGGAAAATAATTTCTCGGCTATTTTAAGTTGGATAAGAAGGACTTCTTTGTTTTCGCGGCGGAGAAGTCCTTTTTGTTTTGGAGAGGTGTGCTCTAATCTTGAATGGCGAATTCCGCTTTCACGACAGCCGTGACGCGTTTTTCGAGTGAGCTTGTGTCGTTATAACCCGAATCTGACGTGTCGTAGGAATTAACCGGAGTGATTTGAAAAACGCCCATGCGCGCCGAACGAATGGGGCCGATTTTGTTTCCCGACGAAGTCGCAATTTCTTCCGCGCGTTTTTTCGCGTCTTTGGTTGCTTCCCGAAGCATCTCGATTTTTAGTTCTCCCAGGCCAGTA
>JACROU010000096.1 GCA_016214265.1 Candidatus Omnitrophota bacterium | reverse complement strand
TGTTGTCTGTTTGTGTGCTGGCAACCACAGTGCTGTCGGCGGATACGAGTTCAATTTCGACATTGGCCAGGCCGGATTCTGAAGTGTCTTTATTTCCATTGCTATTGGTATCTTCAAACACCACGCCGGACATGCTGCGCTGCGCTTTGAGGGGAATGTTATATTCCACGACATCGCCGCCTTTGCCTTCAAAATCTTTCCGCACGGGCGCCAGGGTGCTGTATCCGTCGGGTAGGGTACTAATGCCCACCGTCGCTGTGTGAGCGCCCGGCATAATTTTTCGGACGGCATAGATTCCCTGATTTTTGGTGTAGGCAGATTGCCCGGTTTCAACGGTCATGCGCACATTTTTCACAGGCTCATCAATGCCTTCATCGTAGGCGCTGTTTTCGTTGATGTCATTGTAAACTCGGCCACGCACTTCCACTTCCGTGGCGATGCCAAAGTTCAAATCGAATTTTTCCTGCGGAATGACAAACAGGTCTTGATAATTGGGTGTGGTGAAAAAGTAGCCTTCCGGAATTTGATTGGCGTCGATACCCACCGTGCAGGCGCCTTCTTTGACGCTTCTTAAATTGTAATGGCCGTTACGATCTGATCGGGCGGAAGGGCCGCCGCCAGCCACGTGCAGAGTAATGCCGCTGACTCCGGGTTCGCCCTGATCAAATTGGCCGTTCAGATTCAAATCCTGAAAGACGATGCCGGAAACTCTTCCTTTTTGTTCAAACACAAAATTGGTGTCGAGTTGAGTTCTGAATCCGGCAAAAACGGAAACATCCACGATGGGTTTGGCGTCGTCGATCGTCGAGGATTTTTGATATTTGATAAACCAGGTGTTGAACAATTCCCAACCTTTTGCCA
This sequence comes from Candidatus Omnitrophota bacterium, assembly GCA_016214265.1. Classification (GTDB taxonomy): domain Bacteria; phylum Omnitrophota; class Omnitrophia; order Omnitrophales; family JACROU01; genus JACROU01. Next base: position 8,921 of record JACROU010000096.1, on the reverse strand, counting down.
GATGCATGGTGATGCCACCCGAGCCTTCGAGGCGATCACGATCCGAGAAAGGATTGTGAATGCGGTTGAACGGATCGCGTTCCTTGACGAGATGAAAATCACAGTTCAAGTCGAAAGGTGGGACCGGTTTGATAGCAAAAGATTGGCTGTATCCGACACCCATATCCAATTCACGGGGGTAAATGGTTGCGGGAAATGCTTCCGGCTGATTCAGTTCTTTCACGACGGCGCTGGCGTAGGTAAGATTAATCCAAATGCCGTTCCATGCGTTGGCGCGAAATCCCGTATGTTTATCCGCATAAATTGCGTTAAATCCAGGAACGAATTTTGATTTATCCCATTCGTCTCTTTTGGTGCCGCCAAAAATGGTCAGAGAGGGAAGATATTTGCGCAGGAGCGGGTGTTTAAAACGGAATTCTTTGTTGAGATCGAACAGATAGCTGTTGTAAACATACGGCATCGAGGTTCCGCTGGTATCCGAATAATTGTAATTCCCGCGAATGGAAAAACTCCACGGCAGTTTGACACCACCGCCCGCGCTGTATTGGGTATTCAACTCATTAATGTTGTTGATGTTGACGTCGTTTTTGTCTTTGTAGAGAAAACTGCTCAAATTGAAATCAGTGGCTTTGTTGAAAAATGGCGGATAAAAGTATAAACGGTTTTCCCACGCCTGTTCGCCCTGGGGACCGATTTCTCCGATGACGGATTTGTACATTTTTCCGATTTTGTACGCCCGTTCATAAACATGCATCCAGTCTAAAACTCGAATTTGACCCCGGATATCATTTGCAGTTTGAGTTCCGTTGCTGGCAAATTCGCCTTCCAGATGCACTTTCTTTTCCGGTAAAAATCCAAAATCATATCCGCCGGCCACTACGTTATCCGCGTTACCTGCCGACGTTTTGCGTCCGTAACGGTGCACGCCCATCATAATCAGTTTTCCCTGATCCCAAATATAAGGTTCGATTTTAAACGCGCGTACGCAGTTCCATTTGGTGGGTGGAACAATTCCGGGCGGCAGTCCGACGATGGAACCGGGTTTGACATAGCCTTCGTAATAAAAACAGTCGATGCGTGCTTTTTGTCCGAAACGCAGGCGCGACTCACACGGCCTGACGGCGACGCCGCGAAGCCGGTATCCGGGAATGGTGTAATGCGAAAAATAAGTGTAGTTATCCAGCACCTGAACGTCCATATCGCCAAGTATGGGAATCGGTGTGTCTTTTAATGTGACAGACATATTTCGTGGCTGTGTCACACCGCCGGATTTAATGGTTTTGTTGAAATAACGTTCCATGTAAAGATCCCCAACCAGCGTGGTGTTGGGACCGGTTACCAAATCTGGATTGAAGGGATAAATTTCAGGAACGCCGACTCGAATTTGTGCGATATGGTCTACCTGGCGTTCAATTTGATTCTGGTGATGAACGCCGATCCGGTTGCCTTGAGTCGTATTTTCGTCAGTGGCGGAATATTTTATCCGGAGGGATCTGTCAGGATAATTCAGCAGTTTTCGTTCCTGCATGATCGCTCTTTGCCGGATCTCGCGTTCGATGGCTCGGAGTTCGATGACTTCAACACGGACAGTCTGCCTACCATTCTCATCAAAAATGTGTACGACGGATGAACCGATTTGTTTTCCCGAGATGATTAATTCATTCGGTTTTGAGGTGGTTTCGACAAAGTTTGAATTCAAAACGATGGCGTTGGGAGTTCCTTTGGTTGCGACGGAAATGGTATGCCCTCTTTCGACTTGAAGCAGTTCCATGGGCGTGGAATTGACCTGGGAAGTTTCTTGGCTAAATGCCGGAAATGATAGGAGAGAAACGCTGATTAGAATAAAGAAATATTTTGAGGCTCTTCTCATGCAACCTCTTAGTGGTTAGGTCTGAAAGATGAATTATATGAGAAAACGGAGGTAGCGTCTACCGGTCGTATTAGGTTGCCAGGTTCATGAACCTGGCAACTAATTTCTAAACTGTAGCTGCCTACGAAGCGGCCGGAATGTCGAATGGCAATTCCTTGACGACGGATTCCGTGGCGTCCGGTCCCAACTCAAAAGTAAGTAGAATAGAATAATGTCCAGGAGCGAGATCGCCTTTCCACTCGGTTTCGCCGAACCCCTGATCGCCGGGAAACGTTTTCATTCCTTTGATGGTATTCTTGGCGGCCAGGTTTCCTTTTGAGTCGATGATGTGGAAGGAACCTGTCAAATCGATGTCTGCGTTGCCGGTATTTTTGAAATTGTATCTTAAGACGAAAGGTGTAGTTTTGGTGGGTGGCTTGATCTCGAGCGAAGCAAGTTCTCCCGTTCGCTTTACCGTGCCCTCAATTTCATATATTACCGACATGCCTAATCGGGGAATGGTCACGACCTGAACACCGGCTTTTTCAGATTGTTGATTTTCAGAATAATCTGCAGGCGCGCCTTTGATGAAAAGATACGCGGCAAAACCGCCTTCTTTAATTTGCGGGGGAGGAGAGACAACAAATTCCATAATCATCGATTTTCCGGGCGGAATGACGGTGCCCTCACCTTTCAGAACCTGAATCCATTTGGCGCAGGAATAAGGTGTCATGCCCGCGGGATATTCATCGCGTATGAGCAGGCCGTCTTTTGTTTTTTTGTTGACGGTATCGGTGATGTCCGTAGTGACTTTGATGGGATAGGAAGAGCGGTTTCTCACCTCCACCTGGCCTTTCGCCGATTCCCCAAGCTGTTTTTTGATACGGATTCTGCTGGGAGAAATTTCCAGTCCCATGGTTGCGTAAGCTGGCAATTCTACGGTGAGAAAAGTAATCATCAATAAAGAAAGGCTTAAACAAACAAGTTTTTTTATCATTGGGTCACCACGTTGAATGCGACGTTCATCCGGTATCTGCCCGCTTTTTGTTCAGGAGGAATCCGGATCGTATAGTTAATTAAAAAATCTTCATTATCTCCCTGAGGATCTGATTGGAAAATTTCCTGCTGGCCTGATTGCAGATATCCATTGGTGGGAACTTTTATTAAACCAGGCGTTTTTGTGTTGGTGATGAAAAACTGTACGCTGTCGAACGGAAGATTTTCTCCCGATTCGTTTTGCCACGAGCTGTAAATGGTCTGATAAATTTTGTAAGGATTGCCGGAAGGGTTGGTGATGATGAGTCTGAGTTGACCCGTAACGATATTGGTTTTAAGTTCACCGTCAGGACCCAGGCTTTTCACGTTTCCAAAATCCATGTCAAAGCCTCCATTGATTGGCTCGACCGCGATGGTGGCCTGCTGGGCGAACGCGGGTGCAGAGGCTGTGATTGGTAAAAGTGCCAGGGGTAATATCAGTAAGCACTGAAGAATGCGGTTCATGATCGTTCTCCACGAATGTCAATACGCGCGTGATATTTTCCGGCGGCGATAATTTTCTTTTCATCCACGAAATAAGAAATGGTGAATCGGTCCGCATCTCCTCGAGAGTTAGATGTGAATATCACGGTTTCCTGATCGGTTAACTGGGTGGGGCCGGAGGCATTGGAGCTTCCGCCATTCAGGCCATTCGTAACCGTGTATTTCACTTTGCTCAAGGGAAGTGTGACACCGCGTTCATTGACAAAACTGTCCTGAACTATCTGTTTGATTCGGTATGGTGATGTTTGATTGGTGTGGATAATGACTTCCTGGGTTTGAAGTACGGTGCCTCCGTTCGGAAGAACGGGACCGATCGTAACATTTCCACCCTCGGAAGATTTGAGTTCCAGAGAGAAAGCCGGATCGATGGTGATAATGAAATAAACTGTTTGATTGGCGGTGCCGCCGGCTTGACCGAATGAAGCGGTTGGAGCGTGAAGGGTGAGTGCGAATAATAAAAGGGAAGCGATTAAAATTTTTGAACGGAATGAAGAATGTTTCATGCTATTGACCGTCCTTGAGGGTTACGATCAGAGATTGATTTTCAATGCCTGCCGCGTGGTCCGTGCTTAAAACTGCTTTGTAATTGACAGTGATGGTTCCATCCAAAAGAACGTCTCCGTCTCCTGTGCCGGGTTGTTTGCTGGCTAAAGCTACATCGGCAATTCCGATGGTGATAAATCCTGCTGAAGTGCTTTGTAATGATGAAAAATCGGGAGTGCCGGCATTCGTAAACGAGCCGGCACTGGCTTTGAATTCGATATCCGTAAACGGTCCGGAGAGTCTTGCAGACAACGCATCGGCTACGGTACCGGTGGCCATCGTATTTGATTGAATTGTGTAATTGACCACGCCAACATTCGTTTCTGAACCAGGTGAGAACCCGTCAAAACTAAGAAGAAGAAATCCGCCGGTATCATCGATGATGCTCAAAACCGGAGGTGCGTTAATAGTGACAATAAATGCGTTTAGGGGAATCCGGGGAAAAGTAATAATGCCCAAAAAAATAGCGACAAGAATAAAAGTACGAAGATTTTTTGAGCCAGGCATATTGGGAATGATTCTCCTTGAACAATTTAAAATATCGGCTTTTCCTTAAGCGTCCTTTATGGTGATTGTCAGTGTGATGGCGGTGTTGATGGCTTCGTGATCGCGGGTCAGTTTGGCTTTGAAAGAGATTGGAATTATGCCATTGATAACCGCCTTTCCATCTGCTTCAACTGTACAATCTGCCTTGTTAATTAAAAACATATCTGTAGTGCCAAGTGTGGCAAAATTCGTCACGGCTTCTGGAAGATCAGCGCTTATGAGATTTGTTGGGCCTCCGTTATTTGTAAACACTCCGGGATCTATCATGATGTCAACACCGTCGACCAGTGAACTGATCTTTGCGGAGATAAATCCGTCGAGAGGTGCATAAGTGATATTGTTTCCCTCCAGGGCATAGGTAACCGTTGGTATATTACTTTCGGTGGTGATCCTGTAGTCGGGTAATGTCAGTGTAAAAGTTCCGCCGCCGCTGGCAGTAATCGCCAACGGTGCGGGGACGACGACTGTTACGGTTTGGGTGTCCGTATCGGTCGCCGTCCAGCTGATGACGGGACTCAACAGCATTACCGCAAATATCACTATGGTTAATATCACTTTCAGGTTCAGCTTCATGTTTCTTTCATAAGCCTTCCTTTTAAGACTTCTTCGTTACGCTTTATGTTGCGCACTCATACGTATCATTTTGTTTGTCTTTGGAGGGATCTTATTTCCGTCTCGACGCACAACGCGCGTGAAATGGAGTTAGTGTATTGATCCGTTCCAAAAAGAGCAAACTAACTACTACGCATCCTTGACAGTAACAGTCAGGGTTACGACTGTGTTAATTGCTTCGTGGTCACGGGTCAACACGCTTTTGTACGAAATCGGCAATGTACCGTTGATGACCATCTTGGCGTCAGGGCTCGCTGAAAGATCGGCTTTATTTTCCATCGAGGTGTCTGTCGTTCCCAAGGTTGTGTAACTGCCCGGCGGCGTTAGATCTGCATTCACAATATTGCCTGCTGAACCAGCGTTATTGAATATGCCGGGCAATGCCTGAATATTTACTCCATCAACAAGTGCGCTGATTTTCGCAGCAACAAATGAAGTTAGAGCTGTCTTTGCGATGTTGTTGCCCAATATTGTGTAGGTAACAGTGCTAACACCACTCTCGGATCCACTGAGGTAGTTGGCTGAAGTCAGTGTAAAGGCTCCACCTCCATCTCCAGTGATGCTGAGTTGTGATGGTACGTTGACCGTAACGGTTTGAAGATCCGTTTCTGTCGCTGCCCACCCAATGGTGTATGCGCCCGCACATGCGAGTGCTACCAACGCAATGAGGAACATGTTTCTCATGATATTTGTCTTCATTGTAGTGTCCCGTCCTTTTCTGTGGTTTGCGCTGGCTGATTTGCTTTGGGATTTCGAGGTGGTTTTTCGGCGAGAAAACGGCTGAAAGGTTAAGCTTTGCTCATTACATTTCAGCTGGTTTGGTAGCCGGGCAGCCACTTTCGAGGCCCCATTGCTTTGCGTCCCCATCTTTCGATGGGTTTGCCATTTCAGTCCAGCGGTACATCTACTTCTAACTGTAATGATAACAGCGTCTTTTATATATTGCAAGTAGTTTATAAAACTATTACAAATTAGCTAAAATCAGTGTAAAACAGGCGTTTTCCTCCTTTTGGGGAGGGGGGGCTTGACCTGGTGGAAGCTGTTGTGTTCCGGGAACTTATTCCGGCCAAAAGGTTATATTGAGGGGAACCGTCTGACTTTGCGACAAGCAAAAAAGCTTTTTGCGGAAGAAGGGTCGTTGCCCGCGAGATCGATAAGCCTGAGGTGACTAATTATTGTGACTGTCGTGTTTGTTTAGCTGTTTGAAGCGGTCTGGTCGTATGTTGTCATCCCGAGGCCGCACAGCAGGCCGAAGGATCCTGCTTTTAAATCGCTCAGGGAAACTCGAGTGAGAAAGGCTTCAGCGAGCTAAGCTAACGCCGACTGTCCGGAGTGGATTCATCAGGTATCGCAAGCGAAAAAACTATCACCGAGAAAGATATTAAGTACATGTATGGAATCATCCAAAACGGAATTCTCGAAGGCAAATTGCATGGAGAATATTGCGGAGCCCAGAATGCTATTTACGATTCCAAAATCGATCCGAGAAAGGTGCGCAGGCTCATGAAGTGTTGGGGAGTTTGCTGCACGCGTGTCGATTACAAAACCGCGATGCCGTATCCTTTTTCAAAGAAGTATTTCTCAAATACCGCCAAGGATTTAATATTCCGCGATTGGCTCTATAATCAAACCAAAGACACTGGATTCCCGTCTTCGCGGGAATGACAGCCGGGAACACGGCAGTCCCCGTTGGGACAACAACCCCTCAAGCGCTTCAGGGAGCTAAACAGTTACGCAAAATTCCAATAACCATTATCATGATAAATATAACATCAATACTCATATGGGCTTAAGTATATTGTAAATACATTTATAGATGCTAGACTTATTATGTAAAGGAATTGAGAGAGCGAGATGTATATGAGTACACGGAATTTGCGTCCATTTCAATTTTTAGGTTATAGATCATTAATCATTCCGGGGATTTTTTTTACCGTTTTGTTCTTCCTTCCTGCAGCAATCGTGATGGCGCTTCCGACTGGTGAAAATGTCGAAGATGGATCCGCAACGTTTGAGCGTCCGAATGATTCCACATTAAATGTCACCACATCCGATAAAGTAATTATCCGCTGGAATAGTTTTGATATCGCTTCCCATGAAACCGTAAATTTTTATCAACCCGCGGCGGCATCCGCGGCGTTGAACCGGATTATGTCCGGAAGCATGACTTCCATCGCCGGAAATTTGAACGCGAATGGAATGATTGTTTTGGTGAATCCATCCGGAATTTCGATTGCTCAAACCGCGAACATTCATGTCGGTAGTTTAATTGCTTCATCGCTGAATATTTCAAACGCTGATTTTATGTCGGGCCGTTATCGTTTCGTAAAAAATTCTGATTTGCCGGCCGGATTAATTATCAACAAAGGAAATATTTCGGTGGCGGATGGCGGGCTTGTTGGATTGTTCGGCGGCAAAGTTGAAAATGACGGAAAAATTGTCGCTAAAAAAGGAACAATCGCGTTGGTTGGTGGAAATAAAACAACGTTAACTTTTGGCGAACAGTTGCGCGAAGGTTTGGTGAGTGTGACGGTAGAGGAGGGAGTGGACATTAACCCGGCTCCAGCCACTGACGGAACACTTTCTGAAGGAGTGACTAATTCAGGTGAGCTGGATGCCGATGGCGGTAAGGTTGTGCTGACCGCCCGGCAGTTAAATAGTGTGTTTGATCACTTGGTCAGTCAGGTTGGTATTATTAGGGCTAATTCGGTGGTTGAGTATTCTGGTATTGTCGAGCTGTTTGCCTTGGAAGGTAAGTTGCATCATGCGGGCACGACGATGGCTAACGGAACTTTCGAGAATGTGAATGCAGGAAGTATTTCGATGAGGGGTATGGATATCGACTTGGCAGGTACGGCCCAGGCTAGGGCTCTGCCGGGGGGTAGTCAAGGGACTATCGAAATTATGGCTTCCAACAACATTCATATGATCGGAGATCTGCTGTCCGAGGCTGGCCGGATGAGTCTTACCGCGGGGCATGAGTTCAGGCAGGATGCCGGAACTGTTCTAAGAATGACTGAGGGAGATATATCGATTCAAGCCGCAGGGGACGTTTATTTGGGGACTGTGAATACGGATCAGGGAGATATCAATGTAGTTTCGACCTTGGGCAGTATTCTGGAAACCGCTCCGGCGGAATCGTTAGTTACAGGTGGTAATGTAGGTTTTGTTGGGCATGCTGTGGGTGATACAAGTCCGATACAAACAGACGCGGCAAGTTTGTCGATTCATGCCGGATCCGGAGGATTCAATATTCACGATATCGGGGATGTGGTTCTGGAAAGTTCATCGGTCGAACCGAACGGTTCTGCCAAATTATCGGCAAACGGTACGCTGACGTTGTCAGCACCGCTGACTACTTCTGGCACAGGCACGATTGACCTCGCTGCGAACGCGGATTTTGATGCTTACGGAGATTTGACTCAGCTTCCACTGGCGGATATGAATTCCGCGGGTGGGGCGATTCACCTAACGGTAGGTAACGGAGTGGTCGGAGCGGGGAACATGTATTTGAGGACCGTAAACGCTCAGACCGGAGAAATAATTCTGACAGTTTCAGAAGGATCAGTTTTAGCAGCTGAAGGAGCTTTGCCCTTATTGATATCAGGCTCAATTGATATGCGCGGGCCTCCGAGTGGGAACGGCTCTATTGGAACTTTTTCTAATCCCATTCATGTTCAAGCAGACTACCTTCAAGCGACCGCCGGTTCTGGCGGTATTTCTATATCTACAGATAAAAACTTAACGATAACCAATTTAACCACAGCGGGTGACTTTGTTCTTTCCTGTCATCCCGGCGCAGGCCGGAATCCAGGAATTGTGACAATGACAC
>JACROU010000009.1 GCA_016214265.1 Candidatus Omnitrophota bacterium | reverse complement strand
TAGAAAATTTCGGGCTTCTCGAATTAATCCTTGAACCTTCTGATAAATTTCCAGATCCTCAACCATTTTCCGGACGTCCACGGGCATAATCCGCAGAAAATCGATTTCGTGTTCAGCGGCCCTCAAAGCGAAAAACAGTTTGATTTTCTCCGCGTCATGAAACGGGGCGTTCCGGTGCCTGAACGGAGCTATAACGGCCTCAAGAACACCCCGCACACTTTCCAAATAAACGCTTAATTTCTGAAAATCTTTTCGCGGCTTCCCCTTGACTTTTCCTGTCAGTGGCAGCGGGGTATCCATAGACACCATCTTCATTTTCCAAAGTTGTTCATTTTTTTTGATTTGCTCGAGGAAATATTTCAAATCAGAAGGATCTGAGGGATTGAGAAATGGCTGAAATTTTTTCTTCGCATCAACGCCCTCCTCCACCGTCAATCGCGCGTCAAATTTCTCAGAAAACCATTTTGCCAATCCAACATGATAGGCACTGGCAGCAATGGTCCAGGCCGGATATTGCTTTTCGAGAATGCCAGCGATTTTTTGAAATGTTCCGCTGACAATTCCCTGTCCCCTCAGGGAAGGCGGAATAAAATCCTTGCCGAAAGAAATCCGGTGCAGCCAAAGCGTATTTTTCCCTGAAAGGCTGGCCTTATCCTTAGCGGACAGAAGCAGGAGAAATTCAAACTGCCCTAGGAACGGCTCGGCGTAAAGAAGAGTGGCTAATTTGTCGGGTTGTTTGAGCTCTTTTGCCAAATCAAAAGCAATAACGTGCCTCAATTCATGCTCGCGAAATTGATTATGCATGATAAGCAAAACGAACTTATTATCGGGAATCTTCGCCAAATTTTGTTTCAGCGACATGGGGCCGGTATTTTCAGCGAGATCATCCACAGTGCCGGCTAGATGAAGCACGCGGGGCGGGGCGCCATTCACAGATGTAAACACTTTCCACATTTCTTCGCCAACCCAATCTTTCACATCAGTAAACGCAAGAAAATCCCGCGCGGATGGCACCGACTCTTCACCCAGCGAGCGCGCTTCAGCAATCGAACGGCTTTCTATATCTTCATTTCCCGAAACCACAAAAATAAGGGACGCCAATTGCCAACCGTTAATCCGATTCCGAATTTCAGGACACGCTAAAACAACCGTTTCCCGAATTTCAGAAACGATTTCTCTGAGCTTCTCGCGAATCTTTCCTTCACGATCGGCAAGCGTGGCGGACCGAAAACGGTTATTCCATTCTTGGATTTTTTCTTTCGAAATTGATTTTAATATCGCCGAAACATCTTCGTGGGAAATTTCATATTGAACACATAGCTTGGATTCAATCTTGGATTTTTCCTGCGCCTGAATAATACGCACAGAACGCGACGCTGTATCCGCATACAAAATCCGGCTCCAATCAGGATCCGTTTCATAAGCTGTAACGTTTCCAGTAGCTGCGAGAATCTGCATAGTTTTCAAATCCCAAAAAATGAGTTTGCCGCCACGGCTCCATGTTAATGCGCGGTCTCCATCCGGGCTGAGCCGGGCTTCGATCACAAGCCCATACTGACGCGGAAAAATACCTAATACTTTTTTGTTTTCCAAATCCCAAAAAAGTGCCGTTCCATTTTCATCCCACGATAACGCCCGTTTTTCATCGGCGCTCATTACGGCTCCAATGATGGTGCGGTGGTGCCCCTTCAAAGCAAACGGTTTTGTTTTCTCATCCGTCAGATCCCAAAGTTGAAGGTTGTAATTGCTGCCCGTCTGCCCCAACCACGAAAGTGCACGATTCCACCCGCTTCCCACCACCCCATGTGCCATACGCTTCTCGTTTCCGTAATGAACCCGAATTGTTTTTCTTTTTTCTGAATCATACAAACTGAATGTGCCGTCATCGGCCCAACTTAAAAAGTTTCGGCTATCCCGATCAAATACGATCTGAATAATTCCATTTTTTCGCGGTCGGAAAATAAGGGGGTGACGCTTCGGATGATGCACATCAAAAATTCTGATGCGTCCTTCGGAATCCCAAACCGCTAATCGGCTTCCGTCAGGACTGAACTGAACGCCACGGATTCCTATTTTATGCGGCAGTCGGCGCGAAGCTGTTCCCCCAAAAAGAGTGGGAGACGTTCCAGGATTCTCAAGATCCCATTTCCGAATTGCTCCATCACTGAACCACGCGACCAAATTGCTGCCATCCGGACTTACAAGGGCTTCAACCATATTTTCTTTAAATCCCTCAAGAATGGCCGGAGGATTCGATGGATTTTGCAAATCCAATAATTGGAATGGTACACGAAAAGCCAAACTCCCACTGACCGCTTTGGTTAGGTCGGGACTCAAATTAATGTAATCCTCTAAATGCGGAGAGGTTTTTAAAAATCCCCGAGAGGTATTTTCCGACAAATTAATTCTTTGAATTGTCCCGTCACGATCAATTGAAACAGCCCAGTTTCTGTCCGAACTCATTACAATTTTGCACACAAATTTTTCATGCGGGGGCAACAACGCGTGAGGGGATTCCATCCAGCCCCAATAAAAAGACCTCCGGGCAATTTCAAGGTCGATGGCTTTGATAATAAGTTGAGACCAACCCGATTTAGACAAGGCCGATTCCGGTTTTGCCTCTGCGGATGCCTCCAAAAAAAATCCTCTTAATCTCCTCAAACCATTCAGTCCGTCATGCTGATTCACATACACCATGGTTCGTTCCAAAAGCGCCTCGTCTCCTGGTTGTTCCATTAAGTCACGTGCCCGCTTCTGTAAAGCATCATCCTGCCCCAGTGAACGCGCTTTAAATTGCTCTCTCGGATAAAGCACTGGATTTTGCTCGCTCAAACTGATCACGAGCAAATACGGCCGCCCGTCGATTAGGTCGATCAGCGCGGAAAAATGCCTCGGCGCAAGTCCGGAATCTTTAAGCACTGGAAATGTGTCGCGCCCAACTTCAACCGGCTTTTTGAATTTCAATTCTATCGAAATTTGAACACCGCCAACACGCTCTGAGTGTTCGTCTCCAAGTATCGAAAGAAAATACCGAGGCGTCCTCTTTTCCATCTTGACAGAGCGCACCGCAAATACCATTTTCCCCGCTTTAAATGGTGCGGAAAAACCTTCCTCGGCCACAGATGCATAAACCGCGCCTGATTTGGTAGTGAGCCGCGCATTAAATTCCCCGGATAATTCGGGCTGAGCAACCGGCGAAACAGGCTCTTCTTCAGCACGAAAAGTTTTGGGCGGTCGCGGCACGGGACGTATCAACCAGCTATCTTCCTCGAGAAAAGATACCGTTTTAAACACTTGTTCCAGCAAAGTTCGCAAACCTGGCTCCGTCACCCCATTTAGGCCAACACCAGCCAAAATAATATTCCGGATCCGCGCGTTTTCGGACGAAAATGTTTTCTGCGCTCCTTCATCACTAACCGGCGTCAAATCCGTGTCGATAAAACGCCGCAGATCTTTGGATTCGATCCGCTCAGCCCGCAGCATCGTCACCAGACGCTCGACTTTTTCATCCGCTCCAAGTGAACGGCCCTGAACAGCACGGGGCTTAATTGCCGCTAACACAACTGTTTTCGGACTGGTTGAAGCCAGAACATACGCTCCGTCTGAACTGAAAGAAACCCGTTGATCAACCTTCCCCAAATTTCTGAAAATTGAATGGGCGGCTTTGGCCTCAGTCAATTTCCAAACAGATGCCGGTTGTCCTAACTGATTACCACTCAGAAGAAGGCCCTGCCCATCAGGCGTGAAAAGCACCCGCCCGCTGTCGCGAAAAAAGATGGCCTCTTTCAACAGGTTCCCATGTTTCAAATCAAAAATATGCACAGATCCAAAGGGGGATTCCACAAGTCCCAGTTTACTATCTGAGCTGATATCGACGCTGTTTACTTCATCCAATTCAATCGGGAGTATTTCTGCAGATTTTCCCATGCGAAAAACATATTCATGAATGACCTTGCCTGTTTCAAAATTTCTGACTTTCACTTGAATGCTTTTGTTTTTTTTGGCAAAAGTCAAAATATACTGACCATCTGAACTCGGAAAAGCACAGACGGCAGACGTCTTGCCAACTCTTTCTGTTTCCCAAACTGTTTTCCCCGTTTCTATCTTTAAAACTTTGACCCCGCTGCGAAATGAAGTTATGGCCAAACACTTTCCGCCTGCGCTTAAACCGGCTAATACATCTTCTTTGTTCTCCAAGGGAAAAGGCTTCGTTTCCCCGGTTCGAAGATCGATGACCTGCACAGCATCCGTCACGGTGATCGCGATCACATTGCCGTCAAAACTAAATCCGATTGCCCGGATTTCGCCGGTCGCATGAAATTCACGAATCAGGGCGCCGGTTTTCCAGTCATAAAGCCAGATATTCTTTTTGCTGTCTCCTACCGCGAAATTTTTCTGATTCGGATTAAAGGCAAAAGCCGTGACGGCGTCATTAAAATTTAACGAGCGAACCGGCACATAAGCGGAGGGATTTGCCCAATCAAATTCTGTTTCCCCCAACGAACTCGTCACTTCGCCCAGCGATTTTGCCGCGGCTTTGGCGGCACGGAAAATCGTGTATTTGTCCGGCCCCTCATTCAACGCACGGTTGATCTCCGCTGATTTCGCCGAAAATTCAGGGAACCGTTCGGGCGGCTGAAATTCCACCAGGCGGCGGTCATAAATTGCCTTATCAAGCATCACGCACAACTTGCCGCGCGCATCATCCAGATTTTCGGCGTAAGGATTTTTCAAGAACTGTCTGCCGTGATAAAACAAATCGGAACTTCGCCATTGATGAATCTGGCAGCCCTGCACCGTGTGGCTGCGGGACGAGTAAAAGACAAAGAATTTATTTTTCCAGCGCGCCAGCACCACTTTCTCGCCCGGATAATACTCGCCCTGACGGCCCGGAATGGCCTGCCCGCGAACGACTTGATATCCCACATTATCAAGAATCATCACATTGGGATTCGCCCAATCTTGACTCCCTGCGGTTTGAATGGAAACAATCCGCTCGGGCGTCGCGTTGGCCATTAACACGGCACGCGGATGATTTTTCCGGACCAATTTTTCCCGAATCGCAAATTTTCTTTTCTGCTTCAGAATTTCATGCGCGAGCCGGCGTTCGTCAGAATCCTTCGAGTGTAATTCAAAATTGTACGCCGCTTTCAAATAGGCGCGGACATTGCGAAAACTTGCCGAGAACAGCTCCTCAAACAAACGCTCTCCGGTGCCGAACCGTTCCACAAAATCCGGATATTCCTGCGTGATGAAATACTGAAAATCTGAAAGCGCGAAAAAGTCCAGATACTTCACCGCGTTTCTCTTGGACAATAAGAATTTCCCCAACCGTTCATCTTCCTGAACGATTAAGCTCAACAAAGCCCGATAGGCCTCCATGTAATGTTCGCTGATCGTCGGGTCAAAAAATCCGGGATTACGTTTCACCAAAATTCGCCCTGAAGATATTTTTTCGAAGATAAAGACGGGGGTATTTCTGTCGTTGCTTATTTTTCGGCCAAGCAAGAACCTGTTAATTTTGATTTGCTGAAGCGTTTGATCGGCGCCGGCGCCGAGCTGGTTAAACGCTTCGGTCATTTCATCCTTGGCGGCAATTTGAAATTTCTTAATCACTTCCGTCTGCGCGTTGGAATAAGCGGCATCCAGAATATCAGGGTGCGGTTGTAGTGGCAGGCCTTTTCTTTCCTGATTGGCCATAAACTGCGCCAAATCCCGGAGCATTTGCAGGGCGCCGGGTTGATCGATAAAATTTCCGACAATATCCCCCATCGTTTGCAAACGCTGATCAGAAACCGTCCTTTGAACCGCATCCGTTAATCCAGCATAATCAATAAACGATTCCAAATCGCCGGACTCCAAATTCTTTTTCCAAATTTCATCCCGGATGCGAAGAATTTCACGGCCGTTTTTCTTTTGTGAATCATTGTCCGCATCGCCCAGCGATTTTGCAGTCCCCCCTTGAAGTTGTTTAATCTCATCATCCAGCGATTTTAGAAAATCTTTGCGGCTGATTAACGTTCTTTTCGATGCGCCCACCGTATCTAGAGCAAATCCCTCCCGGTCAAAAACCAGGTGACTGACATTATCCGGAATACCGACGTCGATCATAAAAATGCGCTCGCCTCGAATAACGATATCAGGCGTTCGCGTATGCCCCACTACGATGGCGTTCACGCCAAGCTGGGCAAGAAACCGCCTTATATTCGAAATGTATTTTGTGGAACGCCCTGTGACAATAGATTCTATTTCATAAATAAATTGCGTTAAATGTTCCCCGTGAGTTTTTCCGTTTGGCGAACGCTCTAACAAAAATTTGCGTTTTCCGGGGACTCCTTTTCGGGTCGAAAATTTTTTCTGATAAAATTCAAGCTTGTTCTGCCAATTCACAAGCTGTTCTAAACTCACACGTGGGCTGCCCTCGCCATCCACAGGGATACCAGCGTGCACGTGCAAAATCCCGGCCTCATCCAACTCATAAAGTTTGAAGTGTTCCAACATCCAGAATGCCAATTCATCCAGTTTGCTTTCTGCTTCTGCACCAAACTTTTTTTCAAATTCGTTCTGTACCGCAAGCCCTCCAAAAAACAGAAGCCAGTCATTTTTCACGTTTGAACCCGAAAGCAAAATCTGACGTAAAATAAAAACAAAATCGTGATTACCAAACAGAAGATCAACGCGAACATTCGGATCGCTTTTCGCAAGACTCAAAAGTCTTCGAAATGCGCTCCACACGCCCACGTTATCGCTACCACGGTCAAAACCGTCGCCGTGGCCGACAATGTGAATCTGCGTTTTATTGGTGTGCGCACTTCGTGCCAGCCGCACAATGCGTTCAAGATCTTCCGAAACGCCATGTTTGTCGCCAAAATAAATCATTTCGGGAAGTTTGCTTTCTGAAAAATTCCGGCGCAAAGTTTTGAGGTTTTTAATTCTCTTTTCGATTTGTTCAAAAGCAGGCACCATTTTAGCGCCCAGCGATGCGGCGCGCGTCAGCGCATCCGCAACATCCGTGATGGTGATATTGGGTTTTACTGTTTGAGCAGTTCGAATCAGGAATTGAAGGCCGGCGGCATCAAGAAATTTTTGCCGGTCAGAATTGTCGAAAGTTTTGATGCCGGGAGAAAGCGCTGCGATTCCGAGCGCGCGATCGAGAATCGGTAAAATTTGTACCGGAGCGCTGGAAACACGCATCCGCCATTCCTGAAGTTTGCGGCGCATCAGGATTTTTGCGTCATCATCACCGGCAGAAGCGATTTCCTTTTCCAAATTTCTTGGGCGAGCGTAGGAGGCCTCACCGCGCATTGCTTTCAGATAAAGCTCATCCGACCCGACATTCTGAATTTTGGGTTGGATCAAAATATAAGAAATGCCGGCCTGCTTGAGGCGCACCTTAATTCCCTCGGCATGAAATCCGCCAGTAATTAAAATGCTAGTCTCTGGTCTCGGGTCCCCGGTCAAATGTTTCAAAAAATTCTCCGCAAGCACCTGATCGCGACGAAACGCGAGATCGTAAAACCGAAGCGCCGACTTCAAATCAATTTTAAATTCCTTTAGCAAAGCGGCCGAAAAAAGCACATCCTCCCGCGTCGCTTCCAGCCGGGAAATTCTTTCGAGCGCCTCCAAATACCGGAATTTGCGGTCAAGCGCGCGCTCTTCCGGCGACCGAAAGAGTTTTTCTTTGACGTCCTGGATGAACTGATTGTAATTAGTAATTTTTTTGGGATCGAGTTTCAGATCTTTGGCTAGCCGGGCCAGCGTTTCGGACGGATGACTGCGGAGCTCTCTTAATTCGGGGCAGTCCACCTGATCGGAAACTTGATCGAGCGCGGCGCGGATTTTCCTGGCTTCGCGTTCAAACCTATAGCGATTCTCAAGCACGGCAAGAAATGCTTTTTTGTTTTCACGGTAAAGGCCCGCGTCTTCCAATCCAACATATTCTGCGGGCAATTCATTCACCACCGCCGCCATTTCTGCACCCGTCAGCTCGCCCCGGCGAACATATTCGTTCAGCACATCGGCTTTTACTTTTTGATCCGGAAACGCGCGCAGAACCGAAAGGTCAAGCACCCCTTCGCCGCCTTCCAGGCCGACTAAACGGATGTCGCGCTTTTTTTGGAAATAATCAATCAGACCGCGGATGGAATTCTGAGCGTCGTAATTGGCATGAGCATCTTGAATAAAGATAACGGATTTTCCGGACAGGCCGCGAAAGGATTCGAGCACTTTGCCCAGCTTGTCGGGAACACGGATGTCTGTTTCAGCAGAAACAGGCGCAAAAACCGCGAGCACACCCGGTAACTCAAGTTGAGTGAGGATAAAACAGATTATGGTAAAAAAAGCAAACAAGCGTTTCTGGACTCGCAACTTAGCTCTCTTTTACACGTGGATTTTACGGCTGGACTAATTGGGGAAAAATAACACATAAAAGATGTAAATTCAAATAGTCAAAAAACTGGGAAATTGGCGGAAAATGAGCGGTTTTTTCTATTCGTATTCGAACACGATTGAGCTGAGCTCAAAATCGTTCAGGGGGTCGGAAATGGCAAGGTAATTGAAAACCTGATCAATGTTTTCCGGAACTCGCATGCGCACCGTATGCCACTCATAACTTCCTTTTAGCTGAACCCAGATTTTTTTGCCGAGCAACTGGTCTTTGTCATGCTTGAGCTCGAGCCAGAAACCGTTATTGTAGTTGCCGCTGACATTGCGCACTTTGAGCCGGAGATGTTTATAAGGCACAACATCCATGTACGGTACGTAACCGCCCACCCAACCAAAACCACCTTTGAAGCGCATCACACGCCGCAAACTGTCGCGATTCATATAAAGATTCCCGTGGCTGGGGCGCCAATATTGCACCACTTCATAATCTCCGGGAATAGAAGGCACTTCCAGCTCGTGGAATTTTATATTTTCACGAACGGGATTTTCGCGCATCAATAAAACATCTTTCACAATCACCGTGCCTTTGGCGGGCGATTTTTTAGTATATTTCCCGCGCAAAAACCGTTCATCATTTTCATGGGTTTGTAATTGGCGTCGGGCACAACGGCGATTTTTGTGATAATCGTTTTCCATTTCCCGTCCGCAGACAGAACTCCTTCGGCGCCAGTATCCACCGTTGTGTAGGCCAAAAAAATATCGTCGCTTTTGAATTCCATATCGAAAATAATTCGATTTTTTTCCACGGGCACAGTCACCGAAAGATAATTCATACCTGCAATCCCCACCGCTTGGTCCAGATACGTACCGCGGAAGGCCCAGCGCAGAAAATCTTCCTTTTCTTTGAAAGGAATGTTGTATTCAAATCCTATCGGCTTATTCGCAAGCACATCATCTTCCAGCGAATTCTGGCGAATTGATCGGACGTTGCGGCCGTGCAAATGTCCCGGCTGAAGGTGATCGCTGATGTTGAACTGGTCTTCAATTTGGTCGAGATCTTTCGGCTGAATAGAAATCTGTTTTTCGCCGGGAAGCGGAAACGACTGCGCCGGTGTCGCCACGGGAATATTATCGCGCGACTGCATCATTTGTTTTTGTTTGGCGTTGATCAATTGGATAAATTTGTCATACATTGTAATACTCTGACCGGGCACCTTGCGGCTTTTCAAATATTGCTCCACTTCTTTAACCATACCTCGCGTAGAAGCAAGCAACGTCATTCCTTTGCCATCAGCCGTAAAAATATCGGCGTAACCGTCCGTCCCCACTGATTCCACGGCACCATAACGAGTCACAACATTCGGAAAATCGTAAACATTCTTCAGCCAGGCTGCGCCCACTTCCGGATCAATCAACATGCTCATCGCGGTGGCAAACACCACGGCCACATCGCTGCGGTCCACCTGCCGTCCCGCAATCGAAGGAATTCCCATTTGGCGGTAAACTCCCCGCGGATCATAAGCGGTGCTTACAAATCCCGGCAAACCTTTGCGGCGGGCATAGTCAGCTTGGACAAACAGATAATTTTTGTACAGCGGTGCCAATGACGTATCCATAAACGGCAGAAACACAAGCGCCCAGTGTTCATGAAAGGACGCGCGGAATCCAAGAAACGTTGTTGCCTCTTCCCCGGCAAGTGTTTTGTAATCACGAGTTTGAATTTTGACATTGTCCCAGGCAGATTCCGGAATTTGTCCGTTCAAAATGCCCCAAAGAATCGCCATCGTCCCTTCACACATATCATCCAAATAATACGTTTTATCCCCGTACCAGGTTCCCGAGGTCTCGTCCACTTGGGCGGTTCCATGCAACAAACATTTTTCGGCGTCGAAAAATTTGGCGTAATTTCTTTCTTTATTGATGGCTTCTGCCTCTTTTGCGATCTCGCGAAGATTGGGGTCGCTGGAATGTTCCAGCGCGCCGGTAACCGAGACCAATGCCCAGGTCAACTGACCATTATCTAGTGACGGAACTTTATTGTTTGCCGGAGCAATCGTGCCATCCGGCCGAATATCAATCCACGGAAGAAATCCGCCATACGATTTGTATTCTTTGATAAACCGTTGAAGTGTCATCAGAGCCCGGTGAAGCAATTCTTCCGCTTCTTTCGGCGTCAGCGCCACGCGCTCGAATTCAGGTTTTTGCTCAATCACGGAAAGCAGGAACGGAATCGCCAAAGAAATTTTGGATGCGGCCGTGTAATTTCCCTGCTCGCTCAACATTTCATTTTCAAGACGGATACGGACATGGTCGAGCGGCATACCGGTTTTGGAATCTATTCCAATTTTCGTCGAAAAATATTGCGATTCATTGGGCACAAGTTTCTCGCAAATAAAATTTTTCCAGGAAGCGGCAAAATCCGCGGAGAAAAATTGCGGCAGGCCTTGCGGGGACAAAACCGGCAGTGCACAGACACGGGGAATATCGACGCTAACCGTCAAAAAACAGACGGCGGCTAGCAACGCCGATAACCGCAGCGCTCGACCTCTGTTATGATTTTTGGTTCTGTCAGTTGCCATTACTTCTCTCTTTTCCCCTTTGTGATGAAACATAAATAAACGGCAAACTCGCCCGCCAAATGAACATTTGTCAAGTGCAAGGCCTGTACCAACCTGCAAATTTACTAATCGTCCATGATCTAACTGTTTTGGAAATAAAGAGTTACAGCTTAAAGGCGGGCTTTAAGAGCTTTTTCCAGCAGCTGGGTATTTTCCGTAATAACCTTACCCTCTATATAGAACGAAAACACGTTAAACACAAGGGTTAAGTAGGCCACAGTTTTGTGCGTCCAGATAGCGAAAATTGTCGGGTGACTGTGAACGTAGGCACCCCAAAATGCCGTGATCAATACCAAAATTATCGAAAACAGCGCCGGCGGCGAAGACTGCATTTTGAATTTCTTGGTTTGCGGTATCCACTCGGTTTCCCTGAGCTTGCCTTTCGCCGATTCTTCCTTCACCCATTTTCCGGTGCCAATGAAATAGGTAAATACGATGGAATGCACTAGACAGGTAAACAGCGCCGTAAACACGCCCGCGCTGAAATGAGATCCGAATGGAATTTTTCCGGCACCAAGCTGAATTCCGGTTCCGAGCGTCAGCATCAGTAGGATGGTATTTGAAATCGCGAGACCAATAAAAATGGGAAGCATAATTAATTTGTTTTGCCAGCGCGGCGGGCAATTTCCTGGGCAATTGTTTTTCCTGAATTAAACGCTTTGATAATCGTTCCCTTTTGAAACACCAAATCGCCGGCCAAAAAAAGACCGGGGACATTTGTTTCGTAATTAGAATCAAATTTCGGAATTTTCCCGTCATACTCAACGCCCGACATTTTCAAAAATGCCTCGGGGCTGGAGCCGCCGATCGCATAAACGATTTTGTCAAAAACATGCGGTTCGCTTTCTTTGAAATTAACTTTGATTTTCCCGTCCTGTTTTTCGACCGACCGAATATCCGTTCCCAGCAGGATCTCGGCAGTTTTGTCATGTTTCATTTTTATTAAGATATCTTCATTAATTTCATTCAACCGGCTGAATTCTTTTTTCCGGTAGGACATCGTCACTTTATTTTCGTTGGCGAGATATTGAACATATTCCGCCGCCGTATTGCCGCCGCCCACCACAAGCACATTACAATTTTTGATCGGCGCCGAGGTCACATCAAAATGAATATGGTCTTTGAGCTCGGCTGGCAACGGATATTCAGGTTTGTTGGGTTTGCCAAGAATGCCGATGGCAACAACGGCGTAACGGGCGAAAAAATCGCCCTGTCCGGTGATCGCAAAAAAGTGATCGCCCTCTCGCGCGATTTTTTCTGCGCCCTCATTCACCATGAAACGAAAACCGTAATAATGAATGAAATATTCAATGGTCGACAAAGCAGATTCCCGATTTCCGGGAAGTAAACACATCACCCCTTCACACGTCGCTTTCTCACCGCGATAATCCGTATCGAGCCGCTTTCCCTCCGGATAAAATTTTTGAATGGAATAGGAATGCTCAGCTCCTTTTTCGATTACCAAAATGTCTTCCGGCTTGAAACCCGCGCGGCAAAGCTCCACCGCGGTCGCAATACCGGCCGGACCGCCGCCAACGATTAGGACTTCGCAAAATTTTTTGGTGTCAAGGCGCATCATGTGGCTCATGATTAATACCCGAACGCGCTTAAAAATTGTTGAAGAGATGTGAATTTCATAAACGGATTGCTTTTTTTCTGATCGCCGATCGTCGAGCTAGTCTGTGCGGCGTAGTTGTGCCCGGGATAAACAATTGTTTTGTCATCCAATTTCGACAATTTCTGAGTCAGACTCTCGTAGAGCTGTTTGGGATCGCCGCCTGGCAAATCGGTGCGGCCACAGGCATTGATGAAGAGCGTATCGCCCGAGACCAGTGCATCATCCACGTGAAAACATTGCGATCCGGGTGTGTGGCCGGGCGTGTGCAGACATTTGATATCAATGCCGCCCACCTTCACACTGTCTCCTGAACCCACCGCCTTGGTGTTTGAGGCGGCTAGCCCCTTCATCCACGGAGCTTCCTCTTTATTAATGTAGACCGGAATGTCTAAATGCTTGAGAAGACCCGAAAGTCCATTTGTGTGATCAAAATGATAATGACTGACCAGCGCCGCGGTGATCTTAAGCCCTTCTTTCTCCGCCACTTTCAAAATTGCGTTCACATCCCACGCGCAATCAACAACCACCACTTCCTTTTTCGACTTTGAACCGATGAAATACACAAAATTCTCCATCGGGCCGATGGGCATCTGTTTAATGTAAAGATCGGGGTTTGTCATAGAGGTGTGATTTTATCACAAAATTGACTCGCGAGTCATGCGCGCCTATAATCCGGGCTTGCCATGAATGCTACGACCTCTCACACCCAACCGGAAGTGCGTCTCGTTAATTATTTTCGGGAACCTTACAATAACGCCGTTGCCACCGCGCGCACTTGCTATTCTTCCCGCGTCGTCACAGAACGCGATGTCGACAAGGATGAAAAGGCGCGCGAACTCCGCGATAAAATCGCCTCCAGCACGTATCAGGCTGGGCATCACACCACGCTGCAGCACGCCTCATTTCAGTTCACGCTCGAGCGCGTGTCGCGGCAGTTTATCTGGTCGTTTTTGCACAGCCATCCGTTTTATAACTCCGAGCAGGTCAGCCAACGTTACGTCGAAGTCAAACCGGGAACTTACTGGATCCCCCCGATTGACGGAAAAGCCCTCGCGATTTATGAGTCGATATGCCAGAAGCAGATGGACACTTATCACAAATTGATCGAGATACTCATGGCTCCAGCCACGATTGCTTACCGGAAGATTTTCCCGAACCGGAAAATCGACGATCCGAAATGGAAAAATGCGGTGAAAAAAAAGGTTCAGGAAATCGCGCGCTATGTCCTGCCCGTCGCCACTTTCGCGTATCTGTACCACACCGTTTCGGGCATTACGCTGCACCGTTATCACCGGCTGATACGAGAGTTTGATACCCCCTTCGAACAGCAGCTGGTGATTCAGAAAATGGTGGATTTGGTGAACGAAACCGATCCGCAATTTTTTAAATTCATAGAAGATCCGATGCCGATTGAAGAGACTTTGGAATATCAGTCTTTCAAACGCTTTCACGAAAACCGTTCGGCGCAGACATCGAAAAAATTCCTGGACGAATTCGATCACTCACTCGGCGGGCTTCGTTCTAAACTCGTCGATTACAAGGCCCATGCGCAGGAAACCATGGCGGATGGCGTCCGCAGTGTGTTGGGGATTTTGAAATCGGAACTGTCGGATTGCGATGCCATTGATCTGGTTCTGAATCCGGCTAAAAATCCGTATCTAAAAGAAGCGTTGAATCTCAATTCGCTGTCGAAACTGACGCGGACAATGTTTCATCCCCATTTTACGTTTCGCAAAAAACAAAGCCACACGGCCGATTCCCAAGATCAGCGCCATCGGATGACGCCCGGCTCTCGACCGATTCTTGCCGCCCATTTTCAGGTGGACTCACCCGACTACATCACGCCCGGTCTTATCGCACAAAATTCGGACGCGCTGGAATTGTACGTAAAAACGCATGAAGAAATCTGGAAAGGCATTCGGGAATTGCTGGGTCTCGGCGTCGAAAAGGAATTCGCGCTGTACCTCCTGCCGAATTCATTTCCGATTCGATTCGAAGAATCGGGCGATTTGCTAAATCTGCATCACAAGTGGGTGCATCGCCTCTGCTATACCGCTCAGGAAGAAATTTGGAGAACGTGTTTGGATGAAGTCTTGGAAATCGAGAAAGTTCAGCCCCTGTTTACCCGCCACATCAACCCGCCCTGCGAAATGCGTTTCAAAGCCGGAGTCACGCCTTTTTGTCCCGAGGGAGATCGTTTTTGTGGTATTCCAGTCTGGAAATTAAAGAAGAACGATTACGTCCGGACTTTATAATCAGCCCGAATATGAAAGCGGCGTGTCCATCACGCAAAGCGGACGGCCCTCATTCATCGGACCGGCATCAATCACTTCTCCCACAAACAGTGTGTGATCCCCCGGCGTATGTTTCGCCACCACCCGGCATTCCACAAAAGCACTTGCGGATTCCAAAATTGGCGATTGGGTTAAACCCAACCGATACGGAATTCCCTGGAATTTATTGCCGAGTTTCCAGCGCGGAATCAGAAAATGTTTGGCTAAATTTTCCTGATCATCGCGAAGAACGTTGATCACAAAAACTCCGCTTTCTTCGATCATGGCATGCGTGTAACGATTATTCTCTACCGCAACCATGACTAGAGGCGGATCAAAAGAAACTTGACTGACCCACGATGCCGTAAAGCCGTTAACTTCATTTCCACGGTGAGAAGTAAGAACATACAACCCATAGCAGAAGTCATTCAACGCGCGACTTTTTGCTTTTAAATTCATGAGCTAATCCTCCCTTTACTGCGGAATTGTCTCGTATCTAATGTCTAACACTCAAAGAGGCAAATTGCAAAACCGAAGGCTATCTCAGACGGGCGAAAATAGATTTGAAGGCGGGGTAATCTGGAAGATCCGGACCTAAAAGCGGTAGTGCATACTTGCGAAAAGCATTATTAATTCCAGCGCAATCGGGAGTTAGAAATGATTTCGGCAAATCACGCTCATATCCCACAATGCGCTCAACAGGAACCGGAACGCAGTCAATCCGATAAATTTTTGAGGACTGCCGGCGAAAAGCCACCGTCAATTTTGTTTTTCCCGCAAGCGCCCACCGGACCGCTTGGGCCCCTGCCGCGTAGGCTTCATGTTGATCTACAGTCGAGACATAAGGCATGGCCATGCGCGCGATCGTGCCGGGCTTGTCAAAACGCGCGCGGACTTTTAAGTGCCGTTCGACGAGGCCGGTCAGATGCGCCGCCGCGCCTTCAACGTATTGATGACCGAAAGGATCATGCGTAATTTCTTTTTTGTGCGCACCAATGCGCGTACCTGCGTGATCGCGAATCGTTTCGGAAATAACCGCCACACAATATCCCGTTTTGCTTAAAACCTGGTCGACGCGGGCCAAAAATTTCTTTTCCTCGAACGAAATTTCGGGCAGACACAGAATATGCGGCGGCTCATCCGCACACTTTTTGAGAAGTGCCGAAGCGGCCACGATCCATCCGGAATTTCGCCCCATCAATTCGATAATTTTCACGCGATCAACACGCTTCATCGCCCGGATGTCGAGCCCCGACTCCCGCGTTGTGATCGCCGCAAACCGGGCAATCGATCCGTAGCCCGGACAATGATCCGTTTCGGCCAAATCATTATCGATAGTTTTGGGAATGTGAATTGCGGCAAGATCGTAATGTTCTTTTTCAGCCGCGCGCGCCACGCGCAAAATCGTCTCGGCCGTGTCGTTGCCGCCGATCATAAAAAAATAGCGGATATTCCACCGTTTCAATCGGGCAATCACTTCAAACTCTTCGGCACTTTTGAGTTTATAGCGCGAAGAACCGAGCGCGGAAGACGGTTGGCCGGCAATCTGCTTCACCAATCCGGAAGGCTGAGCGCGGAGATTCAACAGTTTGCCGCGAAGCAATCCTTCGATGCCATGCACCATGCCCCAAATATCGGAGATCGGCTTCGCCCGCCGCGCTGTTTCCAGCACTCCGGCCAGACTTTGATTAATTACCGCCGTGGAACCACCGGATTGCCCAATAACCGCATTTGCTTTCGTATTCATGGGGCATAGTTTCTCACAGATTTTCGGGTTTCAAAATGAAATTTGGGGAAAAGAAAAGGACAATGCGCGATACCCGTTCTAAATGTTCTTCAAATAAACGGCAAGGCTGACGGATTTGTTCGAGAGGCCGAGTTTTTTTCGGATTTTGTTCCGCTGTGTCTCTACCGTCAGGAGAGAGGTTTTCAAAATCCTGGCTATCTCACGGCTTTCCAATCCGTTTCGTATCAGATTGCAGATTTCAAGCTCCCGGGGCGCCAACGACGGCAGTTTGACAGACAGATGACTATCGGCCGGCTGATGCAGCAGTTCGTCAAGATTCTTCTCGATGATTTCAATGTGCCTTACATTTTCCTGCGAAATATTTTTTTTCAGGCTCCGCAAAAGCGGAAAAAGCGATTTTTCAAGAAGGGCGTCCAGCCGGTTCTTCATCTCCTTCTTGTCAATTTCCAGTTGATGAAGCACCTCGCGCAAAGCAATATTTTTTTCCCGCACCTGCATTTCAGTGTCTTTTAACCGGGCATCAGCCTGTTTTTGATTTGAAATATCTTTGGCAATAGTAGAAAAAATTTCGATCTTTCCGGTGGCAGATTTGTGGGACATGATCACCTGAAAAATTGGGATTTCCCGGCCATCACGTGTAAGTAGTACCGTTTCCCCCGTCCACATGCCGTATTTGGCAGCGTGGGGAATTCCTTTCTGAGTTATCAATTCATAAACCCACTGGGGATGATAGTCTGAAATCTGGAGATTGGTCACCTCTTCATCATCAGACAGCCCGAGCATTCTTCGTCCCGCCGGATTGACGAAGAGCATTTTCATATTATTGTCAGCATATGCGATCAAATCAAATGCTGTTGACAAAATCTCGTGCAGGCGCGCTTGATCTTCTTTGATTTTTTTCTCCTCGGTAACATCCCGGATCACAACCAGTTTCAGCTTTCTGTCCGCAATAGAAATCCGGCACCAAAGAATTTCCGAAAAAATAATCTCCCCGTTCTTTTTTCGATGCCGGCGAACTCCTGATGAAAAAAACCGGCCTGTCCCCGGAGGATTTGTTGACAAAACCTGAAACAAAACGGGGATATCCTCCTCAGGCCGGATCTCTTTAAGGGTCATGGAAAGAAATTCTTCTCGGGAATAACCATAATGTTTTATCGCCGAGCCATTCACTTCCACAAAAGCAAGCGTCTCCTCGTCAAATAACCACATGGGAAGCGGGTTGATATCAAATAAAACGCGATAGAATTCAACCGGCTCATTTGATTCTAAAGACATCAGATTGTTAAGGAATTCGGACTTTGCCGAATTCTGGGAAGTTTTCATGAATTCTTTTATACTACCGAAATGCAATCGAATCAAGCATCCGGAAAAAACACAGGGGGGGGCGACGTGCATGTTCGAGATTGGAAATTTACTGATGACAGTTTTTCGAAATAAATTTCTCAAGAACATACAGTTTGTCAGCCAATTGTGATCCAAGGGCGGTAAACAAATATTCAACATGGGGTGAGGATTCACGAAATTCTTTTTTCTCAATGATTCCGATTTTTTTCAGTTTCGCAAACCGTTGATTCATTACCTTCGTCGTAATTCCGGGAATAGCCTCAAGAATCTCGCTGGGTCTTTTCTTGCCGCAACGCAAAAAATGAATGATTCTTATCATCCATTTGCAGCCGATAATTTCTTCGGCTTTTAAGAGGATTTCATGATCGAGCATACAAATCACCTCCTTATGTCTGCAAATCGTTTCAATTAGAATGGGATTATGGCAAAAATGGGGTATTTTTCAAGCAGGTACTTAAAGTACCTACTGAGTACCTATTTATAAGACTACTGAGCGGAAATGGCGTCCAGAATTTCCCGGACTTTGACAAGGAGAGTCTGCGGGTTAAACGGCTTTTGAAGAAAGACGTTTTCCGAATCCAGCCGGATTTTTTGAAAAATCGAGTCTGCCGCATATCCGGAAATAAAAAGCACTTTGATTTCAGGATACAACACCCTGATTTTTTCGGACAATTCTTCCCCGCCCATGACCGGCATGATGACATCCGTTATCAACATATCAATATTGATTCCGATATATTCCTCAGCCGCTTTAAGAGCCTCCACACCATTCGAAGCCTCCAGAACCACATATCCATGTTCGTGAAGAATACGGCTTGCGAGCTTTCGTATGGGACTTTCGTCATCGACCAATAAAATTGTTTCATTCCCCTTTAACGGAACTCGCTTCTTCATTTCTCGGGCGGCGGGAAGATAAATGTCGAAAGTCATTCCCTGGTTATTAACGCAATAACAAGCGATAGTTCCTCCCATTTGCCGGGCAATACCATAGCAGGATGAAAGCCTCAAACTCAAACCTGAAGCGGGTTTGTTGGGATTAAACACCGGCTCAAAAATATGTTCGCACGTTGTATTTTTTACACGCTGGCGGGTATCCGTAATTGAAATCAACACATAATTCCCCGGTTTTAATTTTAGACACTCGGCCGCATCTTGTGTATCCAAAGTAATTCTTGAAGTCTTGATAATCAGTTTTCCGCTGATAGGCAAAGTCTGGTGAGCACTCTCAGCTAGATAAACAAACATCTGTTCCATTTGATAAGGATCTGCGATGGCCATACCGATATCGCTTCCGGGATGAATTTCGATTTCGACTTTGTCTCCCAATATTCCTTGGAATTTGTGTTCTATATTTTGAATAAAGTTATTCAGATCAATATCCCTTGGCCTCATCATTTGACACTGGGAAAAAGCAAGGAGCTGATTAGTCAGACTGCTGGCGCGCGCGGAAGCATCGAGAATTTCGGAAGCATCCTTATAAATCGGATCATCACTGGATCGGTCCCCCATCAACAGCTGGGCAAATCCCTCAATAATAGTCAGCAAATTATTGAAATCGTGCGCAATACTGCTCGACATCTTCCTCACCATTTCAAACTGCTGATTCTTTATCAGTTTCTCCTCAAGACTTAATTTTTCGGTAATGTCCCGAGTAATTGCCACACAGGCAATTATCCTTCCTCCCGCGTCTCTTAGTGGCGCAGCATGAGTTTCAAAATGAAGACGGTTGCCCTCCGGCCACACAACCTCAAATTCCCAGACCTCGGTATTGCCATAAAAAACACTTTTTAATTTCTCCTCATAAATGTGGTGATACTCCGGAAGAACAAAGTCATAAACCGATTTACCAACGATTTGCTCCGGCGAAGTCATTTTCATAATTTTTAATCCTGCCGGATTTATTTGAAGTATTTTCCCGCTAAAATCGAGGAGTTTGACACATTCGGGTTCGGTTTCGATTATGGCTTTCAGAAAATTATGCTCGCCCTCCAATTTTTCGGATAATTTTTCCAATTCCAGATTCTTTTCCTCGAGTTTACGAATGATCGATTCGTTGTATTCTTTAATCTCAAATTTAGAGCTGGCGGGTTTAATGATTCTTAGTTTTTTGTATTTTGCCTCACGAGTTACTTCAATAATCGCTTTCAACACGACGTCTAAAGAGTCGGGGTTGATAAAAAATTTATCCACGCCGATTTCCTTCGCTTTTTCTTCATCGTCGAAAGACAGCGCGCTTTTCGTAAGCACGATAAAAGGGAGAAGTTTAAATTGTTCGTTTTTGCGGATTTGGACGCAAAGGGAAAAACCATCCATTTCAGGCATCAACAAATCGGAAATAACACAATCCACCACTTCTTTTTTGAGAAAATCAAGAGCCTCCAGGCCGTTGGCGGCTTCCGTGACGTTATGGCCTTCCATTTCTAACTTGACCCTCAACCATTCACGGCTATCTGCGCTGTCGTCCACAATCAGAATATTCACGCTTATTGCCTTTCTTTATTCAATTAACACACTCCCATTTAAACATCTAACACTAGACAGAAGCTGAATCAAATAGAAAATTTTTTTGCAACTCTTTTAAGCACAATATGTTGTATACAAAATATCCCCCTGCATTTCCGTAAGTATTTTATTCATATACTGATAAAACATTTGGGGCTTATATTTTGTGAGGGAATTTTGACATCAAACTGAACGGCAATCTTTTTTGTTAGCACGCCGGAAAGGGCACCTTTACACCCCTCCGTATTTCCGATAAAATGCCGGGCTTCATCAACCTCAATTGCCCAACCGGTAACGGACTGTCATGTTAGAAACGGTTTCTTTCTATTTATTCGCTGGCGTTCTCCTCTTCGCCGCCCTGCTGGCTGTGACGTTACGTCATCCTGTGTACAGCGTGCTTTGTTTCCTCGTCAGCATGTTTTCACTTGCCGTTTTATTCTGGCTCCTGAAAGCTTATTTTGTCGCCGTCGTTCACATCACCGTTTACGCCGGCGCCATTCTGATTCTCTTCTTGTTCGTAATCATGCTCTTGGGTTTTGACAAAGAACCACCCGCCCTGTGGACGAATCCCATCCGTTTCGGATTCGCGATCGGTTTTTCGACGCTCTCGCTCGCCGGGCTGTTGTGGATTTATAAAATCGCCGTCTGCCAAGCCGCGCGGCCCGAGCCGCTGTCTCAAGCCGGAACTATCGAGTCGATCGGACGGCTCCTTTTTTCTTCGTATTTACTTCCGTTTGAATTTTTGTCCGTCGTGCTGCTCGTGGCAATCATCGGCTCGGTCGTGCTGGCCAAGAAAGAATTGTGATGGTTCCCTACTCTCATTTTATTATCGTTGCGTTCATTCTTTTCGCCATCGGCCTCGTTGGCCTCTTCACACGCCGAAACACCCTTCTTGTGCTGCTTTCCATTGAGCTTTTATTTAATTCCGTGAACCTGCTTTTCGTCACCTTTTCCGGAATGGTGGGAAATTTGGACGGGCAAATCGCTGCGCTTTTTTCCATGGCCATCGCGGCGGCGGAATTGTTCCGTTCGAAAAAAACCGTCGACGTATCTCACTTCAATAGTTTGAAAGAATAATATGTACTCACTAATTATCGCTTCGCCTTTCATCGCATTCGTACTCATCAGCCTGTTCCTCCAGCGCTTTCGCCTCCTCTCGGCGCTCGTGGCCACGGCGAGCCTTCTGGTTTCTTTCGGGCTGATTCTGAAATTATTTCTGGCGGTGCTCGGGCACGAAAATGCCCCGGCTGAACTGACGGCCTCATGGATCGCGCTCCCCGGTATTGATTTCCAAATCGGACTCTTGTTCGACCGGCTTTCGATTTTGATGGGACTGCTGGTTTCCGGCGTCGGCAGTTTAATTTTCATCTTCTCTTTCGGGTACATGAAAGGCGATCCGGGATTCTCCCGCTTTTTTGCGTTTCTTTCGTTTTTCGCCGCGGCGATGCTGGGCATTGTGTTTGCGACCAACTTCATTCAAATTTTTATTTTCTGGGAGCTGGTGGGATTGGCCTCGTATCTCTTGATCGGATTTTGGTTCGCGAAAGATGCCGCCGCGGATGCCGGAAAAAAAGCATTCCTCGTCAATCGCGTCGGCGATTTTGGATTCATCCTCGGCATTATTTTTCTGTGGTATCTGTCGGATCCCACGACGGCTGGCGCGCATCGCACCTTGAATTTCGCACAGTTGGCCGCGGTCATTCCCGGCTCGCTCGCTGCCGGAACCATTACCGCCTCGGCGATTTTGGGCGCAGGCCTCTTGATTTTTTGCGGCATCGTCGGCAAATCGGCCCAGTTTCCGCTGCACGTGTGGCTACCGGACGCGATGGAAGGTCCGACGCCGGTGAGCGCGCTCATTCACGCAGCAACGATGGTGGCAGCCGGCGTGTATTTGCTTGCCCGCGTGTTTTTCATTTTCACCCTGTCACACCCCCTCTTGGAAGTCGTGGCCCTGATTGGCGGCGTCACGGCGTTCATGGCAGCCACCATGGCCGTTGTCGAAAAAGATATCAAACGCATTCTGGCCTATTCCACGATGTCGCAATTGGGCTTCATGGTGATGGCGATGGGACTGTCGAGCCCGGTCGCCGGCATGTATCACCTGCTGACTCACGGATTTTTTAAAGCGCTTCTCTTCCTTGGCGCCGGCGCGGTGATTCATGCCGTGCACACACAAAATATTTTTGACATGGGCGGACTGGCAAAAAAAATGCCGGTCACCGCCATCACATTTTTTATCGGAACGTTCGCGCTGGCCGGATTGTTTCCAACCTCCGGATTTTTCAGCAAAGAAGAAATTCTCACCGCCGCGTTTGATAAATCACATTTTCTGTTTGCCGTCTCGCTCATCACCGTATTTCTCACTTCATTTTATATGGGACGGCTCGTCACGCTGGCTTTTTTCGGCACTGCGCGCAATCATCACGATGTGCAAGAAGCCCCGGCCGTGATGACGCTCCCCCTCATCGTACTGGCCAGTTTTTCGCTCGTGGGTGGGTATCTCCATATCCCCGAGCATTTGGTCGGCAGCTGGCCGATGGAATTTTTCCGCAATATTGATGCCGCGATTATCATCACGTTTATTTCTTCCGGCGTTGTGATTGCGGGACTTCTGATTTCATTTTTGATGTACCGGAAAAATCGGACCGAGGATCCGCTCGCAAAAGGCTTGGGCCCCGCGTATCCTCTCTTGACGAGAAAATATTTCATCGACGATCTTTACAATTTTTATGTGCTGAAAATTCAGCAGCCGTTCGCCGCGCTGTGCGAAAAAGCGAATCAGCTGTTTGTGATTAAAGGCTTGACGAATTTAACCGGTGAGGGCTTGTTCCTGCTGGGCAGCCTCACGCGCAAAGCCCTGACGGGCAATGTGCAGACTTACACGCTTTACCTGGCGTTTCAGGTATTGGTAATTTTGATTATCGCAGCAGCGTTTATAGGACTTTAAAAAGGAAAAGGTTCCTGGAACCTTGGTGCCACCTTAAAATATGATCGATCTTACTTTTCTTATCCTTATCATCCCTGTCCTGGCGGCCATCCTCATCGGATTCATTCCGTCGAGAAACTCTGGCCTTATCCGCAGCATCGCGTGGCTGGCGATGATCGTCGAGCTTGCCGTCTCGGGCTTTCTCGTTTACTCGTTTGACCGCACACAAACCGGCTTTCAGTTTGTGACTGAAGTGAGCTGGACACGCTCCCCCGAAATCACGCTGCGGCTCGGCGTCGACGGTATCAGCCTCGCGCTCGTTATGCTGACCTCGATTGTCGGATTCGCCGCGATGTTCGCCACCGGCGCGATTCAGGAAGGCGTGAAAGGATTTTTTCTCTGCTTTCTCGCGCTGGTCGTTGGCGCGCTGGGCACGTTTATGTCGCTGGATTTATTTTTCTTTTTCTTTTTTTATGAAATTGAGGCGCTTGTCACCTATCCGCTCATCAGCGTCTGGGGACGCGGCGACCGGAAATATTCGGCGATGCAGTTCACGATTTTTTCGGTGCTGGGTTCGGCGTTTGTACTGATCGGGATTTTGATCATTTATTTTCTTTCTGGAAAAAACACGCTGTCTCTTCCGGCGCTGATGGAATCCCTGCGCCAGGCTCCGCTCGCGTTGGGACTTCAAAATACTATTTTCGCCGTCTTCCTGATCGGATTCGGCATTCTCGCCGCGCTGTGGCCGTTTCACGCCTGGGGGCCGATCGGATACGCCGATGCCCCTCCCGCCGCCAGCATGATGTTCGCGGGCGTGATGAAAAAACTGGGCGCGTACGGACTCATCCGGCTTGGCATCACGCTGCTCCCTCAGGCGGCTCAGGCCTGGATGCCGTGGATTGCCGGACTGGCGATGATGAATTTGATTTATGTGGGATTCGTAGCGCTGGCGCAAAAAGATTTGAAATATTTGATCGGATATTCCAGTTCAAGCCACATGGGTTTTGTGCTCATCGGACTAGCCTGCATGAATCCGCTGGGGCTTTCGGGGGCTCTTTTGGTAATGTTCGCGCACGGGATTTTGGTAGCGCTTCTGTTTCTTTTGGCTTACACGCTGGATCAGCATGGCGCGGGTTCGGGCATGCTTGACATCGGTGGCCTGGCCGCGAAATGGCCTGTCACCGCGGCCTGTTTTAGCCTCGCGGCGTTTGCGGCCTGCGGCGTTCCGGGATTCGCGAATTTCGCCGGTGAAATTACGGTACTCTTCGCGGTGTGGGACCGTTACGGCTGGTTGGCGGCGGGCGTTTTGGTGAGCGTGATCCTCACTGCGCTCTACATGCTGCGCGCCGTGCGGAATATTTTCTTCGGTCCGGAAAAAGAGCTGCGGCACGTGGCCAACGAGCCTCTAGCCAACCCGTTTCGAAAAATCGCGTTTGTTTTATTGATCGGGGTTTTATTGTTTGCAGGATTTTTTCCAAATATTTTATTGGGTTACTTTAAGCAATAAGGAGAATCGGCAGGAAATAAACTCGCCGCGAGTTCGGCGAGGCCAAAGGCCGAGGCGTTGTTTGAGCGCCGGGTTTATTTCCTGCCGTATTCGCAACTATGATCTTTATACCTGAAGCCGTACTGGCCACCACATTTCTACTGGTCCTCATCGGAGATCTTCTGCTTCCAAACCGACATCTCCATTGGAGGGGCTTGCTTGCCGCTGCCGGCATGATCGTCGGCCTTGCTGCACACGCCGGATTTTTAAATCAAACCGGAACTTTATTTGGTGGGATGTTTGTTCAGGACTCGTTCGCCCAGCTGGCCAAATTTCTGTTTCTCACGATCGGTTTTCTCGTCATTCTGATGACGCGCGAATATGCCCGCAAGCTGGAAAAAGGCGAGGCGGAATTTTATCTCCTGATTCTGGCCGCCACACTCGGGATGTGCGTTCTGGTGTCGAGTTTCAATCTGCTCCTTATCTTCGTCGCGCTTGAGGCCATCACTTTTTCAAGCTACATCATGACGGCATATTTGAAACACGAGAGCACCTCGACGGAAGCTGGGATCAAATATTTAATTTTCGGCGCCGTCTCGACTGCATTCATGCTGTTGGGCATCAGCCTGATTTACGGCGGAACCGGATCTTTTGATTTGGCTATCGTACGCGAAACGCTCCGGCTGGGAACCATTCACACCGAACCTCTGATGATTTTTGGATTTTTGTTCCTGGCTCTCGGACTCACGTTCAAAATGGCGGCCGTGCCGTTTCATCTGTGGGCGCCGGACGTGTATCAAGGCGCTCCGACTCCAGTGACGGCATTTCTGGCGGTGGGATCAAAAACAGCGGGCGTGGTTCTTTTCTTAAGAATTTTTTATCAGGTCTTCAATCCCATTCACGCCAATATGGCATTCGTGCTGGCGCTTCTTTCCGCAGCGTGTCTGGTTTATGCCAATCTTTCCGCACTACCGCAGACCAACATCAAACGCCTGCTTGGCTATTCCAGCATTTCTCATGCCGGATATATTTTGATGGGTATGGCTGGAACCGAGAGTCAGGGCGTGGGCTACATTTTGTTTTATCTGATCAGCTATTTATTCACGAATCTCTGCGCGTTTTTTGTGATCTCACTTCAGTCCGCGCATCAGGAAACGGATAACATCATCGACTACCGCGGCCTGCGCCAACGCTCACCGTTTTTGGCGGCTTGCCTCTTGATCGCGCTCCTATCGCTCACGGGCATTCCGCCCACCAGCGGATTTATCGCGAAACTGCTGCTCATCATCTCTGCGATTAATCAAGGCTACGTCTGGCTGGCGCTGATCGCCATTTTCGCCGCGGTCGTGAGTGTCTTCTATTATTTCTCGATCGCCGAGAAAATGTTTCTGCAAGACCCGCATGATAAAACGCCGCTGGACACGCCCGTCCCCATTCGTTTGGCGCTCTACGTCACATTGTTTGCAATTTTTGTGTTGGGGGCCATGCCGGGGCCAGTGCTTGCTTGGTGTGTCAAAGCCGGCGCAAGTTTATTCTAACTCAACGTGGCACCAAGGTTCCAGGAACCTATTCCAATCCTACCATCACGTCGCCGTACTCCACTTCGCGGGGATGCGCCCGCGCGTAATCTTCTCCAAATTGCTGAAAAAGTTGAGCGCCCGCGCTGTCTTCAAGTCGCAGACAGGCGTCATGGGCCTGGTCGATTTTGGTCAGACTGAAATATTTGGGATTCAGACGATAGGCCTTCAAAAAAAGATCGTGGGCTTTTTGGTAATATTGGGTACGCTCGAAATCCGCGTTGGGCTTGATCCGCAAATTGTAGGCTTTTTGGAACGCGTTCTCGGCCCGGTACAAATAATATTGCGCGAGCAAATCATTTTTGGCACAGCCGGTGAATACAAATGCGGCGAGAAAAAGAACGAGCAGTTTTTTCATTTTGGTTTTTTAGGGTCGCTCAAAATTTTATCGCCGTGTTTTTCAGGGTGCAGCAGCTCATCCATGGTGTAGTACATGCCTTCGCGGCTGTAGGCGGCAATATCCACAATTTGCGTATCCATCCGAATCGCGTCCTCGGGACAGGCCTCAACGCAAAATCCGCAATAAACACATTTTCCCAGATCAATGTCGAAACTGGCGGGCATTTTCTCGATATTCGGATCGGGATTCTCTTTAGCCACGATGTAAATGCAGCGCGCCGGACACACCGTCTCGCACATCATACACGCCACGCAGCGCGGCGAGCCATCCTCGCGTTGAGTCAGGCGGTGCCGGGTCCGCGTCCGTTTTGACATCGGACGCTGCTCTTCGGGATACTGATACGTCACGGCCCCGCGCAAATGTTTAAATCCGATTGCGCGCAGCAGATGAAACGCAATATTCTTAAAAAAATGCCAAGATGTGATCGCCATGCCGCGAAATACTTCGGGCAAATAAATCCGCTCCAGGAAATTCAGTTTTTTTCGTTTAACGTTGATCGTAGCCATATTATTTAATGAATAAAAGCACAATACCGGTTATCAAAATATTCGCAATCGACAGCGGAAACAAAATCGTCCAACCCAAATGCATCAGCTGGTCATACCGAAACCGCGGCAGCGTCCAACGAATCACCATCAAAAACCAGCAGAAAAAAAGAATCTTCGTGATCATGGCCAGAACGCGGATCAGCGTAATCAGGAGTGCCGGAAGGTGCAACACGGCCCCGTTAAACCAGTGAAATCCGTCCGCGAAAAGTCCCGGAACCTGCCATCCCCCGAAAAAGAGTGTGGCGAGTAAGCAGGCGATCAAAATCAGCTCGAGAAAATCGGTGAGGAAAAAAAGGCCAAACCGCATGCCGCTATATTCGAGAAAATAACCGACGATTTCGGATTCGCCTTCCGGCAGATCAAAGGGAATGCGCTTGTTTTCGGCAATGGCCGCGGTAAGAAAAATAAAAAACGCCGCGGGCTGCACCACAATGCCCCATTTTGGAACCCAGCCCCACAGATACTCGCCCTGAACATACACCAGCTCGTTGATGTTGAGCGTTCCGTACACCATCACCAGGCCGACAATCGAGGCGCCGATCGTAATTTCGTAGGAAATCAGCTGCGAAATGGCGCGAAGACCGCCGAGGAACGAGTAATTCGACTGCGACGAAAAACCGCCCAGAATCACACCGTAAACACCGAGCGAGAGCATCGCGAAAATGTACAACAGTCCGATGTTCAGATTCAACCCCTGAAGCGGAATGCGAATATCGCCGAGCACGAGCGTGTCGCCGAATGGAATGGCCGAAAACGCGATCAACGCGAAAAACAAGGAAACAATCGGCGCCAGCTGATACAACAATTTGTCAGCGTTCTTCGGAATAAAATTTTCTTTCGCCAGCATTTTCACCGCATCGGCGATGATGTGAAAAAGGCCAAACATCCGGAGCCCGAAAATTTTAGCCCTGTTCGCGCCAATACGGTCCTGCATCACCGCGCTTTGTTTGCGCTCCACCCAGGTCAAAACTCCGGAAAGCAAAAGGCAGCCCAGGAAAAAGGCGCACACGGCCACGATTTGTCCAATTCCTGAAATTAATTCCGGACTTAGGGTCATTTTGCGCTCCCCGCAAGAACAGGCGTTGATTTTCCAATTTCGCTCATAATCGCTTCCGCGGATTCAAAACGCATCGCGCTTTTCATCACTTCGGCCAAATCGTTGATAATTTGCCACTCCGCCTTGGCCTCACCGAGCGGTGAGAACGCCGGACGAATGCGCTGAACACGGCCTTGAAAATTCGTGAATGTTCCGTCTTTTTCCGCGTACACCGAGCTGGGAATCACGATCGTCGAAGTTTTCGAAGTCTCATTCACGTTGGATCCGATATACGCCGAAAATTTCAGGCGCGGCGAGAGCACCACCGGATGAACCCCGAACAAAATGACGCCCTCACACTCGGCGAGCATCGCCTCGGGTGAAGAAAAAGTGGAAGCCAGCCCGAGCGCCTTCGCTCCGGCTGTGTTTGGACTTTTATCGGCCTTCATCAAAAAATCGTCGGCAGTGCCGGTTTTTGGGGCCAGCCGGTAATCGATATTGGTGATGCCAAGCTCTTGACTAAAAAATTTCCGTATCGCGAACAAATCTTCATTCGTCAAATGCGTCGAGACAAACACGCCGATTTTATTTTTGGGCGTTCTCGAAATCGCATCGGCCAGCGCGAAAATGCCGCCGCCGGTCGCCTCCAAAATCCGGTCATGATCGATAAATTTGTAGCCGTACCGGCCCTCATCGCACATCCACCACTTGTTGACTTCCGGATTCTCGCGCGGCTTCAAGCGCATCACCCGCTCGCCTTTGGCGTGATGCGGACGTGAGAGATTGGAATCGATCCGAATATTGCAGCCCATCGAACAGCCCGGACACACCGAATCGGTCGGCGTGAGATACCACACGCGGCATTTGAACCGGAAATCGCGGTCCGTGAGCGCGCCCACCGGACAAATGTCGACGACATTGCCGGAATATTTGTTATTCAATTCTTTTCCGGGATACACCGTGATTTCTTCGTGATGGCCGCGATTCACAATCCCAAGCTCGCCGGTATGCGTGATCTCATCGCAAAACCGCACGCAGCGCGAACACAGAATGCAGCGCTCGGAATCCAGCA
>JACROU010000008.1 GCA_016214265.1 Candidatus Omnitrophota bacterium | reverse complement strand
TTTCCGCCATTTGACGATCCCCCACGATTTTCATCGGCACCCAAACTCGCACCGGCAGCCTGAGAACCCGAAGAAGCCGCTATCGCGTCATACACCTGCTTGACGCGGAATAAATATTTGAACGGAATCCGTTTCGTTCCTCTTATCCAATCAGAAATTACAGCAACTCTGAGAGGCCGCTTATCTTTCCGGGAAAGCAAACCGGCAATCTCACCGTGCCCAAGCTTCCGTTCTTTTCGATAATGATCTTGCACAAACACCATCATCTCAATCCCCTTTTCTTTTGTAATGCCTTTAAGGGTCGAAAGCCGTTCTGAAAATTCTTCCACCTTTTTTCTGAAAATATTGTTGGCGCTAATTTTATTGAATCGGGCTTTCAATTTTTTGATTTCAGATTCCGTAAATTGGCGTAACTCGAGAGTTTGCTCTAAATTCACGGCGGCTATTTCCTCACCGATTTCTTTCAAGTCGGCCGGCTTCACAGAAATTTGTTTGGCTTCGAGGGATTCCAAATAGGTTTCAAATTCAAATGGTGTTACCTCCAGCAAATCTTCAAAAAATTGAAGATCGAATTCAATTGCTTTGATTCTTCCTTTCAATCCCCTCAATTGAGCTTCCTGGTCTCGTTCACTACCCAAACTGGCGGCTTTCGCGATTTGAGACGGAAGATAATTGGAAAGACTCACCGTGTGCGGCGACTTTGAGGGATAAAAAACGGTTTCTTGCGGTTCCAGACCCGCGAGTAAAAGGCAGAGATTGTGTTCCTGATATGGCATGATGTGCTGGGAAATCCAATGCGTACCCCAATAAGCCGGAGCGGCCAGTTTATCCGCGCCGAGCTCTTCAGGACGCGGCGTGTGCAGATCCAGAATAATTAATCCCCGGCTCGCGTATCGAGTCCAGCGGCCGACAAATTGAATGAGGTCCGCCGCCGCGACAATGCCCGGAATCAGGCGTCCGCGATCAGAATAAGAAACTGTCAACTGTCTTTCGATTAATGCCAGAAGATCATTTTCCGAATCCGGCAGAAACGAGATTTTTAATATTTTTTTGAGCGCGTCGCGATTCACCGTCTTCAAATGTTCACGAATAATCCGCCGCGCTGCTTCCCGGGTTTTCACCTGAAGACGCCGTTCATGCGGCAAAAACATTTGCGTGTGAAGCAAATCTTTGGCCCCCACCTGAAATCCGCGCGCGGTAAACCGCTCCTGAATATCCCGATCATATTGCCCCGGATTGGTGACATCCCCAAATAACACTTCGACTGAAACTCCCGGAATTGCTGCGATTTTTTTGAGCGTCGCCTTGGCCCTTCCCTGCGATTTAGAACTGTGATCCGCTGCGACAACAGCCAGAGGATGTGTGTCCAAATGCTTCCCGCGCTTGGTGTGATGAATGATGTATTCGACTATCTCGGCCAGCATTTTTCCGTCGCCGCAGCCCATATCGGCAATGCCTTTCGGCTGCTGATCCAATGGCAGATTGAATATTTTTTCCACCATCGCCAAAATGCCCTCATCCTTTTTATTTTTCAGATAAGGTTTGTGGGAACCGCTCGATCCCCAAATGTCCATCACGCGGTCGATATGCTCATCGTCGGCAATTTTTAATGGTTCAGGATTGACGAAAAGCGCGTCATCAAGTTTCGCGTAGAAATTCAAATATGAGTTGGTAACTCCGTAACTGACCACCATGTCTTTGAGCGCTGCGCCAAGCGGGGTTAAACGAACCAGATTTTCACAGCCGTCGACAAATTCCGCGAGGCCTTTTGAGGCAAGCAATTGAAACGCGGCATCCAGAAATTTTCTGTCGTGCCCGATTCCGATGGAATCTAAATTTAGCGTCTGAGTTTCTTTGTCGAACACTTTGAAAAATGAAGGATCTTTTTCTTTGATACTGCCGTCTTTTTGCTCCTCAAAAAGCGGCATTCCCAGAGCGACCATGACTGGAGACATCAGAAGATCGGCAATTTCGGACCTGGACTTGCTGAGAGCCGCTAATTTCTTGAATTCCAGGAGGGCGTACTGACTAGAATCCGTTGGGGGGCCGCGAAAATAGGTGTGATAATGTCTCATATTCGAAATCGCATCAACGGTTTCGCGAAAATATCCCAGCTCCGCCAGCATCACCACTTTCCAGCCTTCCTCCGTTAATTCATATTGCGTGATTTCATCCACACCGCTGATTTTGACCCATCCCTGAAGGGCGAGCGTGCGCATCGCTCCGTAAAGATTGCCTAAATTCCGTAAAGGATCATCATCGTTGAATTGTTTTGCGATGGTCATCAACCCCACTCTTTTCGGTTCTTCCTTGTTCCCGAAAAGCTCAAACACTTTTTTGTGTGCCAAAACGTGAAGCGTCGGAATAGTTACCAAACTATTGATATGCTGAAACAGAAGCGACCGCACTGCATTCGAGTCCACAACTAAAGATTGCTTTTCCTTTTTCTCAGCACCCAAACTGGCGGCCTTGGTCGCGGGAACCAATTCAATGGCACCAAACCCTTTCGGCAAATGCGCCGGCACTTCGATCGTCGACTTGGCCACTAATAAATGGAAGACATCTTTATTCACGCCCTCGAGCGTGATTCGGTTTCCTTCCCCCTTCGAAATAATCACTTCCGCGCGCTTCCAGGCTTCAATTAGTTCTGGTGTCGCCCGGCGAAGATCGGTGCCGCGTGCTGCGGATCCGCTCGCGATCATACGCAGCTTGTCGGAACCGACAAAACTTTCCATATATTTTTTAATCGCGGGCAAAGCAAAAAGATATTTGAGGTCTTCCAAAGTTACGTCGTTATCCGCCTCTTTCGACTTCGCCACCAAAGTCACTTCGTGACCTCGGATCAAAAGCCATCGAATCAAAATCAAATCAAACACATTTTCCATCACATTATCGAGAAAATACAACACACGTTTCGGCTCACCGTTCATCTGCTGAAGCAGTGAATTACTTTGATTGACAGATATCTGGGGAAGCTGTTCCAGTGAAGCCATATAATTGCTAAGCGCCTCACGACCCTGAATAGCCTGTTCGCGAAAAGTGACCGAAGTGGCCCGATTGCCGCCAACGGCATATCCAATCATTAACTTGCCCTGCAAAAAAAAGTTGTTCAGATAAGCAGGTGAAGTATTCATTTGACCTAATTCATCCGCCGCCACTTCCGTAGCCATACTTTTAAGGCTACGTAAAGGTTCTGGATTGCCCGTAATCCTTTTAATAAATTCGTAAATAATTTCTTCGGCGGCGCGAGCCGCGAGATCTCTGAAATCCTCACGGGCGATTAATTTTTTCAAAGCCTGTTGCGCAAACACGCGTTGGTCCGGCTTCAAATTCCTCGAAGCATATCCCAAATAATCCTGAAAATGCTGCGTGAGGCGTTCGGAATTTTCTTTGAATTGATACGGACCTACCCGATAGTGTTCAGGACTCGCAACGATTTCTACCGGCGGATTGGAGGGAACCGTGTATTCGGCCATTAAATCGTTAATCAATTTATCCATGTCCGTTGGCATCAACTCGCCTAGCGATGCCGCAATAGCTTGTTGAATGGCCTGCTCTTGAAATTCAAAGTCCTTCTCACCCATAAAACGTTTGATTTCAAGAAGCGGAATTTTACCCGCGGAAATGGCAGGCACCGTCGAAGCACCCGCCAGCATTTGCTCAACATACTTTTTATTCGACTCGACTTCAGCCATACGCGGAGTGACCCCAATAAATGAAAATCCCTGCCCGCGGAATAAAGTCTCGAGGCCGTGTGAGTGAAACCCGCCCGTAATCAGGATAATCCGCTTTTCAGGCTTCCCGTCAAGAACCGAAAGCATGTTGTTGAACATCCGGTCTTCACGCTCACCCGCCAGCGCGTAAAACCGCATCGCCGATTGGAACAAATCGCCAAGTTCGCGAGGGGCTTCAATTGAAGCTTT
The DNA here is from genome assembly GCA_016214265.1 of Candidatus Omnitrophota bacterium. Taxonomy (GTDB): domain Bacteria; phylum Omnitrophota; class Omnitrophia; order Omnitrophales; family JACROU01; genus JACROU01. The sequence goes on along the minus strand of JACROU010000008.1, from coordinate 53,765 downwards.
AATTTTCGCGTTGTTCAACATACGCAGACGGCTGGTCAAAATATAAGGCGTTAGGACCTTCTCCTTCTCAATCACTTCCGAAAATTCATCACGCGTCAGTTCAAGAGCCAATAACTTTTTGAACAAAAAATAATCGCGGATGAGCCGCACCAGGCTATTTTCCTCGGGCGTTTTGGCAAGCGATTTCAGAATTTCCACGTTCATCTTTTTGATTTCATCGAATAGCCGGTCCGATTCCAGCTCCTGCGCCAAAAGAAGCAACCCCAGATATTTCATGAAAACGTAATAATCGCTGAACGAAAAACCTTTCAATTTCGCTTCCGCGTAAAAACTTTCAAGGAACGTGCGCACATCGATCGGAAATGAGGGATTAAGCGAGGAATAGGAATAATTTACGAGCGATTCAAAAATCTGAGCGTATGCCGGATTCAACTTTTTCTCGGCAAGCCACTTCTTGAGCCGTTTCAAATCACTGTGAATGCGCGGTTTGATTTCTTCCCGGCCGTAATTTCTCTCCATATCTTTAATTGAGAAAAACCGGACCAGCTGGGGATAATCAAACTGCTTTTTTGCCTCACGAAGATTGATTTTTAGATATTTCCGGGCATATTCATCCAAAATCATAAGGTGCTTCAGCGCTTCAGTATGACTATCTTGAAACTCAAGCCATTCTTTCGTGAATTTATTCAATTCCGGATTAAAATAATTGGATCCGAAGCTAAAAATTTGTTTTTTGAGCTGTGCCAGAAAATTCTCGGAATTCTTTTTCTCACTGACCACTTCCCGGTAAGCCAGGATATTTCTGCGATACAAACTGGCCGACTCCAAACCGTAGGCCGAAACTTTTCCTTTGGATTTCAGAAGGAAAACATCCGCCCCCTCAATACGCCCGTCTTCCAACAGTTGATTGGCGACTTTTTCATTCTTCGTTTCATCCTTAAAAAACCGCAAAAGGTCCGGAGAAATTTTTCCATTAAGCTCTCCTTCAAGGAAGACCGTCTGAAATCCGTATTTCTTCACCAAATACTCAAGAATTTGATCGATATTCTTCTGAGCGGCAAGCTGACCGTGCGCGTCCTGAATGTGAATAATCAGTCCAGCAGACGGTCGAGGCGCTTTATCCAGGTCGGATTTAGCTACCGAGGTGAAATAAGAATTACTAATTGTGCCTAATTCCTGCGGGATGGTTACTTGAACATATGCCGGAGCATTGACTCTGTCATTAACGTTTTGAGCATAAGAAATGCTTGAGAAAAGAGTAAAATAAATCGAGAAAAAAAAGGCAGTAAATTTGACTATTTTTCGAAATGTTTTTAGTATTTTCATTTTAAATGGGTGCGGCGTGTGAATTTGAGCAAAGCCTCACAAGTAAACCACAGGCGGCAGTAAAAATCAAGGTGTGACAACAGGTTTTATTTTCATCCTCCACCATGCAGCGAAAGCGCCAAAAGAAATTGCGTAAAGGCCTATTAATAAACAAGTTATGAGTAGCAACCCCCAATTTCCACGCCAATAAAGTGCCCAAAGCGCGGCACTGACCAACAGATAAAATGGATCGCGGCCAGTCATGTGATCCAATAATTTTTGAAAAAACATAAATTTTTGAGTCGCAGTCTGATGTTTTACAGCCTCTTCGCGGGCCGCGCGTTTAGCCGACAACACCAGCACGCCTGAAATTAAATTGAGCACAAGGCCAATCAAAAAAATCAGGCTCACAATCAGCTGATGTTTTCCCTCCAGCAGACGCAGCGTTCCCCCAAATATGCCGGACAAAATAGCGAGGGATCCCACGTTATCACAGACATCGTCCAATTTACGGCCAAAGGGTGAACATCGGCCCGTGCGGCGGGCAAGCTCCCCGTCCACATGATCTAGCATCGCCCATAAATAAAAAGATAATAGAGCCCAAAACCCCGAAACAAGATTGGATTGAATGAAAAATAAGGCGCAAAGGGCCGCGGGAATAAGAGTTAACAGAGTGACCTGATTGGGAGTAATCGACGTCCTGGATAAAAATGTGGCAATGAGGCGCGCGGGAGGCCGGTGCACCAACCGGTCCCACGGCGTATCCAGGGATAAAATTTCCTTCGTGGTAAGATTTTGATCCATATTTTCTTTTCAAAATTCCTGTGGTAATATGCGCCGGCTTTTTACCCAACTACTTGCCGTACGCAAAATCCCGTTGAGGAGAAATGCGATGCAAAATATAAACAAAATCAAGAACCTAATCAACAGTGAATATGCCTATTTAATGGCAGAACACGACAATTGGAGTCTCGTTTCTGGGTCCAAAAATATGGAGATCGTCGCTCACGCCCTTCGTGTCATCCTGCATGCCGGCGACGTGAAGCACCATGAAGCCGAATGGCTTGCGGTTGTCGATTGCCAAAACGAAGAAGGCGCCTGGGGCGGAGAATCCGATAATCCCAAAAGCGCACCGTGGGCTTCCGCGTTTCTCGCACTCATGCTGATTCGCGCAAACGCCATTTTGAAAAATAAGAAAATCACCGCCTCGATTGAAAAATCGATCGACTTCTTTATCAAAGATCAAAAAGCGGATGGCCGTTGGATCGATCCGGCTTGGGCGGATTTGGATACCACCTCGCACCCCGTCAGTTTCTTCAACGTCGTACTGGCCATCGGTGAACCCAAGTGGAAAAAGAAAGTCCTGAAATCGTGGCGGGCCGGACTGAAATTTATTACTGACAATCAAAATCCCGACGGTTCGTGGGTCGATAAAGATTTCCACCCGACTGGCGTCGAAACCACGGCGCATTTGGTTCAAGATTCCGTCATCGCCTCGCTTTGCTTCCCTGACCGGAAAGAAGTGGCTCCAAATCAGGATGAGTTAAAGAAAGTCTGCGCGAAGGGCATGGAAAAATTGATTTCTTTCCAGGCAGAGAACGGTTCCTACGATAATGACAATATGGATCACACGATGGATTCGATGCGTTCGCTGGTTATTATTTCCCGCGTTCTGCGTGAGGAAAAGAAATGTACGCCCGTCATTGAAAAGGCATTGGACTGGATTTTGGAATATAAATGCGCTCAAGGCTGGCCCGATTTTCCCGGGATGAAAGTAAATTTGGAAAGAACCTGCGACGGACTTGACGTGCTATTAAAATATATGGTGTGGCGCGAAAAAGATTGGAAACAGGCCGTGCGCCGCTGGGGCTACGTCACCGGGATCCCTTCATTTAAAGGGTTGAGGCGGCCGAAAACAAAGCAGCTCTCGAGGGCAAAAGTTTGAGCTCCATGACCCGCTCCTGGCATTCTCTGGCTAAAGTTTCTGATTTCAATTCTGCCAAGTCTAAATATGTGGATTTGGGAAACAAAGAAATCGCGCTCTTTTTCGTGGAAGGGAAATTTCACGCTACCGACAATTTTTGTCCGCATCGTGGTGGCCCGCTTTTCCGCGGCAATATTGAGCCAGGCCCGAATATTCGCTGTCCCCTGCACGGTTGGAATTTCGATATGAAGTCCGGTCAATCGTTGAATATGCCGCAGGCAACAATCACTACCTACCCCGTTGAAATACGGGGCGAAGAAGTTTTCGTTCACATATAAATTTATGAAAGCCATTATTCTAGCGGCTGGCGTCGGTAAACGGCTCTTTCCGCTAACACAACAAACTCCCAAATGCATGATTCCCTTCAATGGGAAGCCTCTGCTTGGATACCATCTGGATTATCTGAAAAATTCAGGCATCGATGCCGTCGTACTGGTCGTAGGTCATTTGCGGGAAAAAATTGAAGATTACGCAGGCACATCCTGGCACGGTGTTCCGGTGCGCTACTACCAAAGTCCGGATACTCAAGGAGGGAGTCTCTTGTCACTCTGGTCTGCGCGCGGTGAAATGGATGATGATGTCCTGGTCATGGACGCCGACGTCCTGTACCCGGAAATGCTGCTGAAACGTTTGATAACTTCCAAAAAACCGAATTGCCTCCTGGCCGACTCTTCCTCCCCCAACACCGGCGAAGAACAAGTACTTTACGCCGAAAACGACCGCGTGTTTTTTATCTCTAAGAAATCGTACACCAAACACAAACCTATCGGGGAATCGGTGGGATTCCTGAAAATTTCAAAATCCGCCGCGATAGAATTGAAACAGATTTTAGAAGACTTTGTCGCGGCCGGAAAAAAAGGCATCGAGCATGAAGATACGTATCCGGTGTTGATGGAACGCGTTCATGTCGGGTTCGAGCCGGTGCATGATTTGAAGTGGACCGAAATTGATTCGATGGAAGACGTGATTAAAGCGGAAGCAATAGCAAACAAGGTATAAGGTGGCACCTAGGTTCCAGGAACCTGTTAATGGACCTTTTCCCAGGCGCGTTTGTAATCCTCGAAAGTGTCAATCTCAAGCCAGCCTTTGTAAATATCCACGGAATTGACCTTGTGACCGAGATCGATGATTTCCTGAATAATATCCGCCAGCGAAGCTTTTTCGATGGAACCCGCCTCTTGAAACGGGCCGGACGCGTGCCGTTTCAGCGCTTGGTGATAAACTTCCTTCAGAATTTGAACGCCTTTTTTGGAAAAATACGCGATGCCCACAAACTCGCCGGTCGCTTTGTCAGTATCGATACGTTGAAGTCCGATCTGCGTGATTTGATCCGGCTCTTCCGGCGACATAAACCGCTGATTATTGGCATGCATCGAGGACGTAACCACCAATTCACTTCCCTTCGGGATTGCTTTGCCACCATTACCGTTCCCGAAATAATGATCGCGCCAAGCACGGTCCACCACTAATCGAATGTCGCCCTGAGCCTTCAGTAATTTCGTGATAATGCTGTCATCAAACAAAATATCGCCGTAGATCACGAGGAGCGGCCCTTCCATCACTTTTTCCGCGCAAAAGAGCGAATGAAGAATGTACGTGTCTTGAAACCGTTCGTTCTCAAAATACTGCACGTTCGGAATATTAATTTTTTGACTTTGATATCCGCGCACCACGGCCACGCGTCCGACGCCAGAGTTTTTCAGGCCGGAAATCTGACGTTCGAGAATGCTTTTACCTTTAATCTCGAGCATGGTCTTCGGCCGGTCGGCCACAAGCGGCATTAAATCTTTTTCATAGCCGGCGGCAAGAATCACGGCCGTTGTCGGCACTTCTTCGGCGCTTGAGATAAATTCTTTTTGAATTTCATCCATCTGCTTCTGCCCCACGAGGCGAAACACTTCCTCGAGCGTCACGATTTTGTCATTCGCCGCGTCCGGAAAACGTTTCTGCTTCAAAATGGCCAGCGTTTCCTGCATCGCCTTGATACTGGCGCGAAGCGGCTGATTGGCGAAAATAATAATCCGATACCCCATCGATTCCAGCTCGTCACTCGTGACGGAACCATATTTGGTGGGAACCGCGACCAGAGGAACGTCCCGCTTCCACATCGTCGTAAACTTTTTCACTTCATCCGCAGATTTGGCTTTCGAGTGAATCAAAATCGCGTCGGCACCGGCGTCGGCGTACGCGTTCGCGCGTTTCAGCGCTTCTTCAATACCCAGACCGGCGATAAACGCCTCGGTGCGGGCGATGATGAAAAAATCCGGATCGGTTTGCGCTTTTTTTCCGGCACGAATGCGGCCCGCCATTTCCTCGATGGACACCAAATCCCGTCCATCCCCCGGATACAAACTGCAGCGCTTCGGAAACGGATTATCTTCGATCGAGATGCCGGCAATTCCCGCCTTCTCGAATTCTTTCACCACGCGGATCACGTTGACGGCGTTGCCGTAGCCGTTGTCGCAGTCTGCGATGACGGGAATGGATACCGCCTGATTGATGTCGCTGGCGGCCTGCAAACTTTCGGTCATCGTCAGCACATTCGCGTCCGGCATACATTTTTGCGCCGCGGAAGTCCCGAAACTGGAAACCCAAACGCCGTCGAACCCGGCTTCTTCCACCAATTTCGCGCTGATAGCGTCATGAGCGCCGACAATTGTGATGGATTTTTTTGAGTTGAGTAATTTTCGAAGCTGTGTAGTTCGTCGATTCATTGCTGTTAAACCCCTGCCGCTGAAATTGTCGGCTTCCCGTTTCTGATTAATTCTGTTCGTTCATCCACAAGATGTTTGAGCTTGCGGCCCGTACGGAGGCGCCCGCGGTCGAAAAAGCGGAATTGGATTTCAAAAAGTCCCATCGTGTAACTTTTCCAATAATCCGGAAAATCCTGTTCGAGAATGCGCAAGATCGACTTTTCGACTTGCTCGCCGCGGCCTTTTGGATCGTCCAGTTCGATTCGAAATTCGAGCACATCTTTATTTCCCGGACGCACCACCCCGATTTGCCAGTCTTCAGAGGCCAGCGCCAGCGGCTTCAAGATTTGCTCGAACATCCAAGGGCTGATATTGCCCATCCCGCAGGCAATCATTTCATCTACGCGGCCGCGCAGTTTCGAGATTTTCGTAGTGCCAAATCCGCAGCTACAGTGACCTTTTACGAATTTCGCCACATCGCCCGACCGGTAGCGAATCAACGGCATGCAATTCCTGCTGAATGTGGTATAGACGATTTCGCCATAACCATCCTGATCCGGATTGATAATTTCGAATTTAAACATGAAATCGTTGACGTGATATCCGTCTTTTTGCCGGCATTCCACGCCCAGATTACCGTATCCTTCCGTTTGACCGTAAGTGAGCAGCACATCGGTTTTCCAAACGGATTCGATGTAGGCCCGGGTTTTTTCGGTCATATTTTCACCGCCGGCCAAAATCATTTTCACCGGCCAGGCGCCGCGCTTCTCGGCGACTTCCGAAAGACGGAGGAGCCATGAAGGATCACCCACAAATACATTGCACTGGTAGGGCTTGATCTGATCATAAAAATCTTTCGGATCGATTTTTCCAGCTTCGATATGAAACGCACCGAGCCAGTTCAGAGATGCCTTAAGCGTCGGGCCGGAAATCCAGAAGGAATAATCAAACGCGCTAGCCACCCGGTCTTCCGGACGAATACCCATTTTCCAAAGCCCCGTAGCCCCTGTTTTGCCATATTTACGGACTTCAGAATCTGAGAAAAATATACGTTTGGGAAGCGGCGATGTGGTTCCAGTGGTCTGGTAAGCCGTGATGGGTTTTGAGCAAACAAAATCTTCGACCGGCGTTTTCCTCAGATCTTCTCCAGTCGTAAAAATCGCGCCCAAATCTTCAGGTTTTCTGATTTTTTTTACATTCACGTTGTACTGATCGAAAAGCTGACGATAGAAACGCGAATGGTGATAAGCATACCGTGTGGTAATGCCGAACAAAACAGACTGTGCCGCCGGCAATAATTTTTCTTCCGGAATGATGCTCAAAAGACGCATCGTCCACGCCGGCGAATTGCCAAAAATAACCAGTTCCAGAGACTTCGAGATGAAATTTTCCATGAAACTACGAAATCGCTTTCTGGAAAAGTTGGTCGAGCAGTTCAATCGCAAGCGCGATTTCTTCTTTGGTGATGTCGAAACTCGGCGCCAGCGTGAAGACGTTTTTGTAATAGCCGCCAACGTCCAGAATCAGGCCGTATTTTTTCTTGCCTACCTGAATATTGCCTTCCATCCCCAGCTGGAACATACGATCAGTTATTTCGCGACTGGGCGTGTATCCGTCCTTTTCGCAAACTTCGATGCGAAGTGCCATACCAAGGCCGCCGACGTCACCGATATACCCTTTATATTTTTTCTGAAGGCCCTTGATGGCATCGAGGAAATATTTGCCCTTCTCCGTGACTTTTTTACCGTAATTTTCTTCCTCGGTCATCTTCATCACTTCAAGCGCCACCGCCGTCCCCAGTGAATTGGAGGAAAAGGTGGAATGCGTCATCCCGGCCGGCCACACTTTCGGATTGATCAGCTTTTCCTTGGCCCACATGCCGGAGAGCGGATTCAGTCCGTTCGTCATCGCCTTGCCGAACACAATAATGTCGGGCGTCACGCCGAAATTCTCGATGCCCCACAATTTTCCGGTGCGGTAAAAACCCATCTGAATTTCGTCGTCGACCAAAAGCACGTTGTGGCGGTCGAGCACTTTTTTCAGCTCGGGGAAATATTCTTTCGGCGGAACCACATAGCCGCCGGTTCCCTGAACGCACTCGACGTAAAACGCGGCGAATTCACTTTCTTTCGCTTTTGGATCCCACACGCCGTTGTACTCGGTTTCGAATTGTTTCTCAAATTGTTTGACGCAGTACATGCCGCAATCGGAATATTTTTTCTGATACGGGCAGCGGAAGCAGTACGGATACGGAACAAATTGCGCGCGGTCCGAAAAGTGTCCGAACCGGCGGCGATACCGATAGCTGGACGTAATCGAGGTCGCGCCCAGTGTGCGGCCGTGATAGCCGCCCTGAAACGCGAACACGAGATTGCGGTGCGTGGCGTTGCGCACCAGTTTCAGCGAATCTTCCACGGCCTGAGAACCGCCCACATTGAAATGCACGCGGCCTTTTTCCTGAAAACGCTCTTCGTTCGCCTGAGAAATTTTCGCGGCCAGCTCAATTTTTTCTTTGTGAAGATACTGACACGCCAGCTGAGGCAGCGCGTCGATTTGTTTTTTCAGCGCTCCGGCAAGCCGCTTGTTGTTGTAACCAAAATTCGCGGCCGAATACCACATTTGAAGATCGAGATACGGCCTATCTTCGTTGTCGTACAGGAAGGCACCCTCACATCGCTCGAAAATTTGAGGCTTTTCGGCATAATGCACCGTGTCGCCCCACGAGCAATATTCCGATTCAAGACGCAGCAGTTCTTCGGTGGACAGTTCGGCGTTAGCGCCGGATTTTTTCTTTAACTCTTTCGTGGTTGCCATGACGGAGCAGGTACCTTTCTTTTGCTTTCAACCCATCCTTGGATTTTAGAAAATTGATCAAACGGAATCGCTTCAATCCCCTCTTTGCGGCAATATTCCAGGAGCGTCGATTTGGCGAACACCAAATCGGCCTCGCGCGCGCCGAAGCGGTCGGACATGCCGTCACCGATAAAAATAATTTCGTCTTTATCGTTCGCGCGGATTTTTTTTACAAGCGAAGCTTTGCACGTCGCACAGCCGTGTGTGCACTCGGGACCCGAATGCGGAAATGAAAATTCGAGGCGCGTCCCGAGCAGTTTCACCTCGTTGGCGAAAATAGGAGTCCGGTCCAAAATGTGTGTGTGCTCGGGCAAATTGTTGCGGAGAATGTGACGGATAAACCACTCAAAATTGTCACTCACAATACGAAGAGGGATTTCCTGGGCGAAACAGTATTGAAGAAAAGAAGCAAACGTGGAGTCAATTTCAACGGAGTTGAGCACTTGCTCCAGTGCGGAGGCCTCCACGGTAATCAAGGCCATTTGCCGCCTCAGGCATTCCTTCGATCCGATTTCGCCCGAAAGCCATTGGTTCTCGATTTCGAGCCACTCGGGACCGGCAAATCGCTCTAAAATCCCGTCGATAACGTCCTTGGTTGTGATGGTACCGTCAAAATCCGTCAGAATAACCATTATAGAAGGAAAAGCTCCTCTTTAGTAGGGGGGTTTCACCTCGAGCAAAATCGTGCCATGTTAGCAAATGGACCAGGGCCTTTCAACGGCAAATAAAACGGTTCCTGGAACCTAAGTGCCACGTTGCTTAAACCTGCTTTGCAAGTTCTTGATAAATTTCGGAGAGGGTGGGATGCGGATGAATCACGCCGGCCAAATCGGTGACCGTGAGTTTCGCCTTAATCGCCAGTGTCATTTCGGAAATAAATTCGGTGACATGGGGGCCGAAGAGATGAGCGCCCAAAAGCCGCTTCGACTTAGCGTCAAACACCAGTTTTGCGATGCCTTCTTCCGAGCCTTCAGTATGACTGCGGCCAATCGCGCCGAACAAAAGTTTTACTTCCGCCGGAAATTCATGCCCCTGAGCGAGCGCCTTCTCGACCGTCAAGCCCACCGAGGCCGCCTCGGGATGCGTATAAATCGCGGACGGAATCAAACTTAAATCCACCGGATGCTTCTTCTCTTTTAAATTCCGGACCGCCGCTTCACCTTCATAACTTGCCGCGTGCGCCAGCTGAGGGGCGCGAATCAAATCACCGATCGCGAAAATTCCGGGCTGAGTGGTTTCGAGATATTCATTCACGTCCACCGCTCCGTCTTCCCCCACCCGAACACCGGCCTCTTCCAAACCTAGATCTTCGGTATTGCGGCTGCGGCCAACCGCGACCAAAATCTGCTCGGATTTTATTTCATCCGGACCGTGCAACGTTTTATTCAGCAGCACTTCGATGCCCCGTTTTTTGAACGAAATCTCGAGCCGCTTCGAAATTTCAGGATCTTCCGTAGCAATCAGCCGGTCCAGCATTTCCACAATCGTCACCTTCGTTCCGAACGACGCGTACATCGAGGCAAATTCCGCGCCGATCACACCGCCGCCGATAATCATCAAACTCGCCGGAATTTTTTCGGGCGCCAGCGCTTCGGTGGACGAAATAATTTTCTTCCCGTCAAAAGGAAGCGGCTTGAGCGCGCGCGGCCGAGAGCCCGTGGCCAGAATAAAATATTTCGACTGCACCGTCTCGGCGCCGACTGTCACTTCGCGCGGCGAGGCGAAACGCGCACGGCCGGTCATCACCGCAACCCCGGCCTTGTCCAGCTGAGCTTTGATCCCCTTCTCGAGAATCGCGATTACAGCCTGTTTTTTTTGAATTAATTCCTGAACGTTCAGGGAAGTCGCCCCGGTCTGAACACCAAATTTTTTCGCAGATTTGAATTCATCCAGAAGCGACGCCGCGTGCAGTAATGTTTTTGAGGGAATACACCCGACTTGAAGACAGGTACCACCGAGACGTGAGGCCTCGACGAGACACGTTTTGTAGCCCAAACGCGCGGCTTCCAGAGCGGCACTAACACCGCCGGGCCCCGCGCCAATAATCGTGACATCAAATATTAAAGGTTCCTGGAACCTAAGTGCCACGTTGCTCATTATGTTACGCGAGAACGATGTTTCCGAGATTTTTGAGGGTGAGCTTCGTTTTAAATTCCACCTCACCAAATTCATGCCGTGTCGTCTCGGGTACGCCGGCGCCTTTTGGATCTTTGATTTGGTGTTTGGTAGTCATCTCACGACTCACAGAAATCTTTTGGCTTTTTTCGCTGATTTGCCAGGCGCGGTCTTTCGGAATCTCGGTCACCAGCTGACCGTATTTACAGCGAAGCTTGCCGGTCAAATTATCAAAATCCACCGCCAGCGTTTCCTCGGTCAGACGAATGTTCAGCAACTTGCCTTCATTTTCTTCCAAATCGATATTGATTTTCTCGCGGTCCACATTCATCGGCGCGAACGTAATTACCGCGGGCCAGCTATCAAATAAATAATAATGCGTAATGTCCATATTCCGGCCCTTACCTTCATAATGAATCAAATGCTTCACGAGAAGTTTTACCGAACCTTCATTAAATTGAGCGGGCGCGATCAGCAAATTGTAATTTTGCTTGGCTTCCCCGCTCGCAATGGCCTGGCCAAGCCCCTGGTCGAAAAACACTTTTCCATTCTCGATCCAGAAAGGAGGATCCAGAGTTTCCATTCCCTCGGTATTCCCCTCAACGGGAAAACTGTCAACATTGTCCTCGTAAATCTCAAGATAAAAAGGAGTCACCGCTTTTGCGGCTTCAGCACGAAGCGTGGTAAGAGGAAAGCCTAAAGAAACGATGGAAACAACGGCAAACACCGAAAAAATTTTCTTAAAAAGAGTCATCATTATTTCTCCCAATGCAGTGTTTACTTATCGACTTTTGCGCGGAAATATTGAGCTGGGAAGCGCAATATATCCCACTTCAACCGCACCAGTATATTTCGGACCAGTGCCAATAAAAAGCCCCTTTTTCGGGATGGCCAGCGTTACGGTTCGCCTCGCGCGAACCGCGTCCCCCATCACCCTGCCGGTGTCCGCGTTCAGGCCGGACGGGATATCAATGGAAAGCACCGGAACCCGCGACTGATTCATCAGTCGAATGGCGGAAAGATACGGTTCCTCAAGATTTTTGGCGAGCCCCGTGCCGAAAATCGCGTCGATCACGAGGTCGGATTTTCGGATATCGCCTTTCCATTCAGCTTTCATTTTTTTCACGATCTGGAAATTGACGAGCGCGTCGCCCTTCAAGTCGGACGGGCGGGCCAAAAGATGAAACGTAACGCTCACTCCGTGATTCATCAAATGCCGTCCGGCCACAAATCCGTCGCCTCCGTTATTGCCTTTGCCGCAAAAAATATGGACTTGCCGCTTGGACCACGGTTTCGCGAGCATGCGAAGCGCGGCCTCGGCCACGCTCCGGCCCGCGTTCTCCATCAGAATCAGCCCCGGAATGCCGAACTCCTCGATCGCCCGACGGTCCAAGTCACGCATCCGTGCAGCGGTAACAGCGTGTTTCATTAATGCCTGCCTTCTTGTATTAGTTTAGCCATAAGCAGGTGCCAGGTTCATGAACCTGGCACCTGCTTATGGTATCGACTCGATCAGTTGAGCAAAAACGGTTTCGGCGACGAAACGGCCGCGGCGGCTTAAACGGAAGCGGTCGCCGTTTTTTTCCAGCAATCCGTCAAGTTTTTCTATCTTTTCTTCGAGCGCCTTCCGAATCATATTAAATTGGGCGAGCGAAACGCCTTCTTTCAGCCGGAGGCCGGTCAGCAACGTCTCAATTTCCTTCTCGCGGGGTGAAATCGCATCTTCCATGTCCCGTGCCCAATTTCCCGCAACACACTTCTCGAAATATCGGCTGACGCTCGTCGCGAATTGATAACGGACTTCGTTCAAATACGAAAACGCGCCCGGCCCTACACCTAAATATTCCTGATTATGCCAATAAATGAAATTGTGTTTCGATTCAAAACCCGGTTTCGCGAAATTGAGAAGTTCGTGCTGAACGTAACCCGCGGACGTCAAACGCGATTCTACGAGCTCGGCCATTTTTAGATGCTCGTCTTCGCTCGGCAGAATCAATTCGCTGCGTTTCGCGCGCAGACCGTAAACCGAATTTTCATGAAGATCAAAATCGTAAATCGAAATCTGATTCGGGCCCAACTCGACGGCCTGCGCCAGCGCCTCTTCAACATCGCGAAGAGTTTGATCAGGCAAACTGATAATTAAATCAAGACTGATATTGTTGAAACCGGCCGCACGGGCGTTCGCGACGGCGCGCACCGTGTCTTCGGCCGTGTGCCGGCGGCCCATATTTTTGAGCAAATCATTGCTGAACGATTGAGCCCCGAGGCTCACGCGATTCACGCCCAAATTGCGGAAGGATTTTAATCGTTCCGGGTCCGCATCTTCGGGATTCATTTCATAGGTAAACTCAAAGCCGGGTTCAAAGTCGAACGCGCCGAACAACATATCGAGCAGCCGTGCGGCTTCAATCGGTGTCAGCATCGACGGTGTACCGCCGCCAAAATAAAGTGTGTCGAATTTGAGGCGGCCGTAACGGCGGGCGGACTCAGCAATCTCATGTTGGATGGACACGAAAAATTTCTCGCGCAAATTGCCGGCTTTGTCCAGAGCAATCACAAAATTGCAGTAATGACATTTCTGATGGCAGAAAGGGATGTGAACGTACAGTCCGCGGGGCACTACTTTTTCCACCGCGATTGTGAAAAATCGATGTGTTTTTGCGGCGCAAATTGAGTGAGTTCGCCGAGACCTTCAATCGCGATACGAATCTGGTCACCCGGCTTCACCCACAAATCGTGCTCCAACCCGCAGCAGTTGGTGATGGTGCCCATGCCGAACACGGTTCCGGGCACGGGATCGAAAATAGTGCGCAAATACTCAATCGCTTTTTCCGGAGTCGTGGAATATTCCGATGTGCTTCCCTGCCAATGCCAGCGATCACCCACGAACACATCGGCCTTAAGCGCGAGCGGATTCGGAATTTCGTCGGGCGTCACCCAATACGGCCCGAGCCCGTAACTTTTGTTGAAATCTTTGGAACGCGTCAGCGACAGCGCGAACATTTCCGGCATCTGCACGTCGCGCGCCGACCAGTCATTCAAAATCAGGTAGCCCGCGACCGGATGCTCCTTCGTTCCGACCACCACGCCGAGCTCGGCTTCGACATCCAGATACGCCGTGTAGTCCGGCCACTCGACTTCATCGCCGTCTCCGCTCACGGCATGATGATTGGCCTTGTAATACTCGAGCATGCCCGCTTGGCGTTTTTTCTTCGCATTCGCCCGAATCGACATTTTTACCAATTGCCGCTCGAGCCAGCCGTACTCGTGTTTCAAAAGCGTCTCCACCGCCTGACTTAAATGACGGGACGCCAGAGAAAAATCCAACAGCGCGCTCGGATGAGGAATTGGCGCGAGAAAACGAACCTCGGCGATCGACATTTCGCCTTCGCCTTTTCCGGACCGGAAAATTTCGCGCGCAAGCTTTTCGCTTTTCGGAAACGCGAAGAGATAATCCGCCGCGGTCGGAAACTCGCGAAACGCGAAGACGGAGCTTCCTTCTATATAACCGAAGCGGGACATCCCGCCTTTTTTAGGCTGAAAGGTGACGAGCTTCATGTTTTTTGGAAAATAAAAGCGAGATAACGATAAGCAGCGAACCGAGCGCGAGCGTCCACTTCACCAGCGAACAGCCGCTGCTGATATTCACGAACCCTTGCGTGACTTTTATTCCGGATAAAAGAAATATCTGCATCAGATTTTCCAGTTCATCGGCAATACCGGCAATCAACGGCAAAAACAAAAGTTTGTTCCACTCAGCCGGAACCGATTTCGCGTTAAACACCGTGGCCAGCGCGGAAGTAAGAAACAGCGTGTACCAAATCGGATGAAACCAGTCGATCAGAAAATGCGCTTTGTACGCGACGATTTGTCCGGACGCCTGCCACGCCTGAATCATGTGAAGATAAAACTTTTTGGAAAAACACAGCTGCAGCGAGAGAAAATCTTTTGCTCCAATCGGTTGAAGCAGATGAATAATCACCGCCTGCGACACAAGATAAGTTGCGCCAAAAAAGAGCACCCACCAAATAGAACCAAAAAATTTACGCACAGTAAACCTCCCCCAGAAATGTTTCGTTAACCAGTTTTGTGATACGGGCAGACATAATTTTCCCAAGATCGGCCGCCGCCCCCGGCACAACAATCTTTTTGTCCGTCCACGTCCGGAGCACAATTTCACCCGACACGCGGACATTTTCTTTTCCCGCGATCCCCTTTTGAACAGAACCAATCAATTTCAAATTCCGGGATTCGGTAATCCGCTCCTGAAGATCCAGAAGCTCCGAGTTGCGACGCTTCTTTTCCTCGAGCGGCACATCGTCGACGAGCGCCTCGGCGGGCGTTCCGGGCCGCGCAGAATATTTATAAATGAACGCAGAATCGAATCCAATTTGTTCCAGCGCGTGGCGCGTGGCGTCAAAATCCTCGGGCGTTTCGCCGGGAAACCCCACGATAATGTCGGTCGTGAGCGCGATTTCGGGAATCATCGTCCGCAGCAAATCCACTTTCGCGCGGTACTCGGAGAGCGTGTGCAAACGTTTCATGCGCTTCAAAATTTTGTCGGAGCCGGATTGAAGCGGCAAATGGAATCGCCGCGTAATTTTTGGATTATCGCGAATCACCTCGAAGAGTTCCGGCACCGCGTCAGACGGATGCGAGGTGGTGAACGAGATCATTTCGATTCCGGAAATTTTTGAAAGTTCCGCGAGGAGTTTGGGGAACGTCACCGCCGTGGCCGCAAAATCTTTGCCGTACGAATTCACGTTTTGTCCGAGGAGTGTGACGGCCTTGAATCCCTCGCCGGCGAGACGCTTCACTTCGCGGGTGACCTCCGCGGCCGGCTTCGAGATTTCGCGCCCGCGCGTTTTCGGAACGATACAGAACGTGCAAACTTTGTCGCAGCCGGTCATGATCGGAAGCCAGGCGTGATACGCGCTCCCGCGGCGCGTGAATTCGGAATACTCGATGCCGAGCCCCTCCTCGTCCAGCGCGACCTGCCGCTTCTTCCCATCAATCACACGGCTCAAGACGCGCGGCACATCTTTGACGTTGCGCGTTCCCACGATAAAATCCAGCTCCGGAAAGCGTTTGAAAAGCCCCGTCTTGTAATTCTCGGACATGCAGCCCATCACCCCCAAAATCAGCTTCCGCCCGTCCACCGACTTCTGATGCGAAAACGAGCCCAGCTGGCCGAACACCCGGTCCTCCGCGTGTTCACGCACACTGCACGTGTTGAAAATCACCGCGTCCGCCTTGGAGTCCTCAGTCGTGAGCTGATAGCCTTCTTTAACCAAGAGCCCCGCCGCGAGCTCGGTGTCGTACTCATTCATCTGGCAGCCGAAAGTTTTCAGGACGATTTTTAGAGGATTATTTAGAGTTTGTTGCATAACGGGGCATTTTAGCACAGGCAGGATGAAGAAACATCAGCCCGAATAGGCCGTCAATTCAGGGCATTCCGAGGCCCAGTTCTGTCACTTCCCCTTCCGGGGGCTCCACCGGTTCCGCTCCAGCTTGGCCTTGAGATGATTCTTCTTCTCGCGGACCAGTCTCGAGATATCTTTTTGCCGGCGTGTCGGTTGTGATTTAGACATGGCGAATCCCTCTTCTTATTCTTTCGTGATTTTAGTCATCCACGCCTTGCCGCCTTGCGGATGAAAGTTGGTTTCGAAGACGGCTTCTCGGATGAAGTCGACGCACCAACCGTCGGCGGCCGGGAAGGTGTCACGGATTTCCTGCTGAGTGACGCGCCGGGGGCCTCCCCACTCGGCGGGTTCGTGCTCGCTGAAGCAGAGCATGAAATAATGGCCTCCGGTGGCGAGCGCCTGTGACAGGCTTTTGGCGTAGCGCACTCGGTCGGCGTCGGAAAGACAATGGAAGAGGCCGCAGTCGATGATGGTGTTGAACTGCCGGCCCAGCGCGGTCAATTCCAGGGCGTCGGCCACGCGGAAAGCGGCCTGGATTTTTTGCTCTGCGGCTTTCTTTCTGGCTTTTTCGATGGCGGCCGGGGCGTAATCGATGCCCCACGATTCATGTCCGCGTTTGGCGAAATAAAGGGAATGCGCCCCCGTGCCGCAGCCGGCGTCCAGAACGCGGCCGGTAATCAGTCCCGCGTCGTCCAGCGCCAAAATTTCTTTCTGTGGACGAGCGATATCCCACGGCGGCGTGCCGGCGTACGAGTCGTTGAATCCGGTTTGTGAAGCTTCTTTCGGTGAACCTTCGGGTCTTGAGGAGTTCATAGGGTTTCCTTATGCTGCTTTTGATTTCATTTTTTCCTGGCAGCTAAACAAATCATGACACGTTTGTAAATTCATCCAAAATTCGGGACTGGTGCCGAAGACGCGGGAAAGGAGAATGGCCGTCTCGGGCGTCATATCCCGTTTTCCGTTGATCAGCGTGTTAATTCTTTGAACCGACACACCCATTTTTCCGGCCAGCTCAAGCTGAGTCATTTTTCCGGGCTTCAGAAACTCTTCAAGGAGCACCTCACCGGGATGTGTAGGTTTACGATGTTTAGGAAGCATATTGTTCCTCCTTAATGATAATCTGTTATTTCGATGCGAAATGCATTGCCTTCGCGAAATTCAAATACTATTCGGTATTGATCATTGACCCGAATGCTGTACTTCCCTTTCAAATTCCCCTTAAGCGGTTCCAGCCGATTTCCGGGCGGAACGCGCAAATCATTCGGGTCAACCGCCGCGTTGATCATATCCAATTTGCGGCACACCGGCTTCCATAACGTCTGCGGAATTTTCCTGGCCTCTTTTGAGTCGATGCCATGATAAGTATCTTCCGTGCCCTTGGTGCCAAAGCTTTTGATCATCCTTTTCCCCATTCCTTGACAAGCAGAATACTAACACTTTAACGGATAACGTGCAAGCGATAATTAAACTATTTCAGACATAAAAATAGCGGGGTTTTCGGCCCCGCTATTCTTACTGATTCGGATCTTGTTAGATCTTTGTTACGTTGGTAGCTTGATCACCTTTGGGGCCTTGAGTCACTTCGAATTGGACTTTCTGACCTTCTTCCAACGATTTAAAGCCTGTTCCCTGAATGACAGAATGATGTACGAATACATCTTTTCCGCCGTTTTCACGGGATACGAAACCATAACCTTTGGCATTGTCAAACCACTTTACAGTACCTTGTTCCATTTGTATTTTCCTCCTTTCACAAAAATCACCCATAAACTTGAATTGCTTTTATAGGCGAGTCACAGCAGGGATAAAAATTTCGAAAGAAAAACTGGTCAATCGGAGATTTTCATATGCGGACAACTGAGCGAATAATCGCCTGTTCAGGTGCGTTTGTCAAGTATAATACCCTTTTTTCTACGAGCCCGAAGGAGACCTAACCCCAATGGTAGAGAAGTTTACGTTCGAACTGCATGCCCCGAAAATAAACCACAAAAAGATCGTTTTGGTCAAAGACGAGGTCGAATTGCGGAATCACGTGGTGCTGAAGCTCCTGGCCTACGTCCTCTTTTATGACCCGGAACTGAAGGTGGATGTCTCGGCCGACATGCATTACCAGCCCGACCTGATCATCCCCGGCGACCACGGGGTGCCCAAACTGTGGATCGACTGCGGCAAAGTAACGCTGAAAAAAGTGGAAAGCCTGGCCGCAAAACTGCGGCACACGCGGGTGATTTTCGTGAAAGAGACCGAACGCGAGCTCGGGATTTTCAAGAAGCTGCTTGAGAAAAAAGTGGAGTATTTCGAGCGGCTGGAATATCTGGCTTTCGACGCGGGGTTTGTGGAGTCGGTCGCAAACGCGCTCGAGCGAACCAATCACTTCACACTGTACGATGTCATGGAAAACGTCATCGGCATCGCCCTCAACGATCAAACCTTCGAGAGCACGCTCTTCCGTTAATCTTCAGATCTTATAATTTAATCGGGCTTTGCCAGAGGGCGCGGCCGACGAAGAAGGGGCCGAGCGACTGAATGTATTTGGCGGTTTGCTGGGTTTTGCGCATGTCCTGGACGAGGCGCGAGAGCGGATACAAGTCTTTCCCGACAAGGCCCAGAACAAATTCATTATCGTGAGTATCAATGCCGTGGCACGCAAGGCGGATATCGCTGGCGAATCCGGCCTCACCGAAACGCCGTCCAATCGTGCCGTGTTCCATCAAAATGGGACGCTGCTCTTCTTTCGACAGAAGCTCAAATTCGGGTTTGCGCCGGAGCGGATACCACACCACCCACGGCGTCGCGGAGTCGAGAGCGATACGTTTCGACCGTTTCAACAGCCAGTCTTCCAAATCCTGCTCAAATCCGATCGCGTACGTGCGGCCCAGCATCGTGAATTCGGGTTTCAGTTTTAATCTGGTCAGCTGATCGTTCAGAAGCAAATTGCGAAGTTCCGTCACAAACGTGTCCGGATTTTCCGACATCACCAAGAGTCCGATGCCTTCGGGATCGTTCACATCGGCATATACCACCGCATCCAATTTGCTGGATTTCAAGAGCTCGATCAACTTGGCGGTTTCACCGGCGCGGGCACGCGTAAACACCAGAAGCTGGCAGAAAAGCCGCCGGTCACTGGTTTGCGGTTTGCCGTCTTTGGGGCCGCCCTTTTCGGAAATATCGAGGGCTTCGGCCGGGACCGGAGAATGTGTTTTGGATGACTGTGGTTGCATGAATGGATTATAACAAAAAAAGAATACGTTCGATACTTTGTTGTGTCATCCCTTTTGCAAAACCACGAACGGATTGGTGAAAAAGGAGGAGTTGGGGACGAAAATCGAGGACGTTCCCTCCCGGAGCAGTGTGTAGCGCAGATTAATTTCGGCGACATTGCCTTCATTATTTTGAACCCGGATGCGGTCGCCTTGCACAAACGGCTGATAACACATAATCAGTGCTCCGGAAAACATGTTGGCCACGGTCGCCTGAAGCGCGACGCCGAGCGCCAGTCCGGCAAGTCCGAACCCCGCTATCAGCGAGCCGACGTTCACCCCCGAAAATCCGAGCGCGAACACCGCTCCGATCACGAGCATCAGCCAATAAACAAGACGGCCGACGAGCGTCACAGCGTTCGATTGAATCTTCGTCTTTTCCGCGATCGTCCGCACAATTCGGTGCGCAATCGACGCGGTCAGCCAGAAAATAAGAAACGTGACGAGGCCCACGGCCACTTTCGGCGCAAACGTCAAAAAATGACTTTTCATCGCTTCAAGAAATGGCATATCCGCTCCTTGTGATTAAATCGCGTATTTTTTTGAAACAAAACTTGCAATAAACGGGGCCAAAAAACACATCGCAAACGCCGCATCGTGGTTCACAAACGAAACAAAAAGCGCGGCCAGCGTCACCCCCGTGTACGTGTAATTCCGGTACCACGGTTCCGCGGCCCAGACCGTGCGGGCCTCCGCCTCCACATAATCGTCCTTCCGGACGACGTACTGTTTCAAGAGCGAGAGAAAAAATCCGGCAAGACACAAATCCACGATAAACGGGATCACCGCCACTTCGTCTTTCGCGTACCGGCCGACCAGCGATGAGGTGAACGGGATCAGCGAGATGAACAGAATGTGGATGAAATTTAAAAACATCACGGTCCCGTCGCAGCGCTTCAGGAATTTAAAAATATCGTAATGTTTGAGCCAAAACTTCGCCAGAATCGTGAAGCTGACGATGTAGGCCTTAAAATTCGCAAGTTGCCTAATCAGATCTTCGATCAGCTGATGATTGGAAATACCCGAGGTCTCGGGCGGTTTCAAATCCAGAACTAGCAGAGTGATGACAATCGCGTAAATGCCGTCCGTCAAAATGCACAGACGCTCGGGTTTGGCGGTTTTAGCCACGGACATCTTTATTCCTGAACGGATTTACGGATGGCTTGCGAAATGATGATGCGCGTAATCCAGACAGCGCCGATCGTGATAATGCAGGCGATGACATAGACAATGGTATCGATAGAATTTTCTTTTGGCTTCATAAACCCTCCTTGGTTGGTAATTGCCGGCCTTTGTAAATCGGCAAATAACTGGGACTTCTTAATCTGGGAGGGACCTGCATATCTGTTTAAGAGAGAGCAGTCTAAAAAACAGATATGCAGGCTCTAGGTGTGCAACGGGACACTATTACGCCGCTTCCTTATTCGCAGTCTCGGGGCGTATCCTCAAATCCAACACGCGCCGGACTATTCCGGCTAACTCATCGGGCTGATATGGTTTCTGAACAAAAGCAATGGCACCTTGAGAAAGAAGCTGCTGTGCTGTTTCTCCAGTCAAACTGTACCCGCTGGAAATAACAACACGGGCATGAGGATGAACGGAAAGAATATGTTTCAATCCCTCATCCACAGAAAATCTGGGCATCGTCAGATCCAAAAGAACAAGATCAATCAACCAGCTAAGATCTTTGCAGGAAGCAATAGCCTCTTCACCGTCTTTTGCCAGAATAATGTGATAACCTTTTCGTTCCAAAACTGTTTTGGCCAAATTCCGAATGGCATCTTCATCATCTGCGATCAGAATCGTCTCATTTCCGCCACGAATCTTCCGATACTCCTCGGCCGGATCTGCCTTCATCGATCCTAACGAAATCGGCAGATAAACTTTGAAGGTAGTCCCACGGCCAACGTCACTGTAAACACTAATCCAACCGCCCAATTCTTTAACTATACCGTAGGCAGACGAAAGACCCAGGCCGGTACCTTTCCCCGGTTTTTTCGT
Source organism: Candidatus Omnitrophota bacterium (assembly GCA_016214265.1). Taxonomy (GTDB): domain Bacteria; phylum Omnitrophota; class Omnitrophia; order Omnitrophales; family JACROU01; genus JACROU01. Next base: position 32,131 of record JACROU010000008.1, on the reverse strand, counting down.
GGTAAAAAACGGTTCGAAAATTTTGGGTAATATTTCGGGAGGAATCCCGCACCCCGTGTCAGTCACTGACACGCAGAAAAATTGTCCCGGATGCGCTTCAGGAATTTTCTTGGCATAATTTTCATCGAAATAAACATTCTTCGTTTCAAGAAACAAATCCCCGCCTTCCGGCATAGCATCCCGGGCATTGACAGAAAGATTCATCAATACCTGCTGAATCCGTGTCGCGTCTCCTTCAACCAAACAACGATCCGCGCTCTTTTTGATTTCCATTTTGATATTGGACGGCAGAAGATGGCAGATAAATTTTTCGTAATCCTCCAAAATAGTGTGAAAATCCAATGTGGTTTTCTGAATCTTTTCGGTTTTATGACCAAAAGTCAGCAATTCCTTGACGGTCAAAGCGCAATGTTCTGCAGATTTATTCATGTCCACAAGCAAAGAATAAATAGGATGGTTCTTATCCAGTCCCTTTAAAGCAAAATTTAAATTGCATAAAATTACGGTCAGCTGATTATTGAAATCATGGGCAATACCGCCCGTCAGCTGTCCCAGCGACTCCATTTTTTGAGCCTGTATTAATTGCTCTTCCAAACACATCCGTTCCGTAACATCCAAAGTAGCCGAAACACCAAGAATTACTTTTCCGCTATTATCCTTAACTCCATAATGAGTCGTATGAAAATGTCTTTTCTTATTATCCGAATCCGTAATGCTCCAATCTTCATCAGGAACACTTTCTGAATTAAAAATTTTCCTGACCCTTTCCCTAACTCTTTCCTGTTCCATCGTAGGACTTAACGAAATAAGGTTCTTGCCCATCGCATTTTCAAACAAAGCATTAAAAATATATTTGCATCGTTCGTTCGAAAAAAGAATTGTTCCGTCACCGTCATAACCCAATATCGCAAACTCGGACTGCTCAAGAATACCCCGGAACCGCAGTTCGGATTGTTCCAGTTTTTCCTGAAATTTCCGTTGATTTTCATGAAGCTCCTTATTCACAATTGCCGTCTTAACCGCCAGAGGCAAACGAAAAATGTTTTGCTTAAGAATCATATCCTGAACGCCCATCTTTAGCAGCTCAACGGCTTTTTCCTCCCCAACAGCGCCGGTGACCACAATAAAAGGAATGTTTTTACCCGAGCTTTGAACCAGAGCATATGCCGCCTCTGCGCTCCAATCAGGAAGATTATAGTCGGACAAAACCAGATCATAATTTTTTTGATCGAAAGTATCCCGGAATTCTTTCTCCGAAGAAACAACGTCATAATCAACCTCATACCCCTCTGTTTCCAATTGTCTTACCAGAAGGTTTGCCCACAACTTAGAATCTTCCACAATAAGAACGTGAATCGATTTATTCATCCTACTTCTCCTTTATTCCTCACTATGCATTCTTGTGAATCGGGTAATACATTGATCCGAAAACCACTGATCAATCTGATTCCGCTGAAATCTCCACTGACCACCGACCCGCGATGCCGGTATGGACTTTTCTTTGATCATCCGATAAACCGTATATTTACTGGTCTTCAAATATTCACTTACCTCATCCATCGTCATGATAGTGTTCATATAACCCCCCGCGTTTCATTGTTTTGTTTGTAAACCGTCAAACTCAATAATACATAGGTCATTATTTGTGCCAAAAGGCATTAATTCACAATATGAATGCTCATCGTTGCTTACGAGTGCTATGGTTTTCAAGTAATCGCCAATTAATGCAACTATTTGACAAATTGCCCAAAATTATGTGCAGACTCGTTCTATAAAAATTCATTTGCTTTCACATTAAATGTATAGTAAATGCTGAATCCGCCGAATATTCATAAGTATAGGAGTTACCATGGGTTCCCAGCTAAAATCTATCCTTGTCGTCGATGATGAAGAGTCCGTTCAGAAGTCCATGGACATTATTTTGGGCCGTGACTATCAGATCTTGAAAGCCAACGACCCGAAACAGGCGTTGCATATCCTGGAGACTAATCCCGTTGACCTGGTCTTTCTGGATCTTACCTTTCCCTCCGACGATCACGACGGCTTCTGGCTGCTCGAAAAAATCCAGGGTCTTAGTGAAAAAATTGACGTGATTATGCTGAGCGCAACCGACCAAGCCAAAACGGCGGTCAAAGCACTCAAGATGGGCGCTTACGACTACCTTGCCAAACCTTACGAAGCGGAAGAAATACAGCTTCTCGTCAAACGTGCTCTTGAAAAAAAACAGCTCCAGACACAACTCGATTACTTGGAAGAGGAACAAAACAGAAACACTCAATTTGAAGATATCGTTGGGCATGATCCCAAAATGCGGATTATTTTTGATCAGATCCGAAAAGCCGCGGCAGTGGAAAGTACGGTTTTAATTACTGGAGAAACTGGTACCGGAAAAGAACTGGTAGCGCGGGCCATCCGTTCCATTGGCCCTTATAAAGACAAACCCTTTGTGGCTATCAATTGCGGGGCTATTCCAGACAATTTGATGGAATCGGAATTATTTGGCCATGAGAAAGGCTCTTTCACAGGCGCGCATGAGCGCAGAATTGGAAAATTCGAAATTGCCAACAACGGCATTATTTTCCTGGACGAAATTTCGTGCATGGAAGAGCGCCTTCAAGTAAAATTGCTTCGCGTCCTCCAGGAGAAAGAATTTGAACGCGTTGGAAGCACGAAAACCTTCCAAATTAATATCCGCGTAATTGCCGCGACGAATTCTGATTTTCAAGACTTGATCCGCAAAAACAAATTCCGGGAAGATCTTTATTACCGGCTGAATGTCATTCACATTCATCTGCCACCGCTTCGGGAAAGAACCGACGATATTCCCGTCCTGGCCCAACATTTTCTACGCCAATTTGCCGCACAATTTTCAAGGAATATCAGCGGATTTGACAACGACGCCCTGGAAGTTCTGAAAAACTATGCCTGGCCAGGCAATGTCCGGGAAATCAAGAATGTAATTGAACGGACGGTGGTGCTAGCGGACGGACCGGTGATACGAAAACGGGATTTGCCTATGGATCTGGCTCTTTTCCACGCCGAGATTCAAAGTAGCACGGTGAATTTTTCGCTAAAATCCGAAATGGAAAAATTCGAAAAAAATCTGATTCTCAATTTACTTGAACGCAACAAATGGCATCAAACTAAAGTCGCCGAAATTCTGGGCATTCACAGAAACACGTTATTGGTAAAACTCCAAAGCCTTGGAATCAAAGTCCAGGAATTAAAGTCGGAAGGCCAATAAGATTAAACTCGAGCGCGGATGAGCATCAAAAAACTCCTCTTCATTCTTGCAACCTTATTTCTTGTTCTCGTTCGTGAAGGATTTGCGGACACGAACTCAAAACCCTTCGGGCCTCCGCCTCCTGATCAAAAAACCGCCGACAAAAACAAATCACAAGATCATCAGGCAGACGAATCTATTATCGCCCAGCAGGAAAATTTTCCCGAATACATGCGGTGGCCTGTCATCTACGCTCATGACATGGTTTACACGCCTCAACGTCGTCCGGAAAATGCCGAGCATATACCCGATCATGTTGAAATGCTCACCTACGACGACATGCTGAAAATGCCGGCGCGCGATCTCGACGAGGCCATCGCCTTCGTTCCCGGAGTCACGGTGGAGCAAACCGGAAATATCGGCCAGCCCGCTCAAGCGACGATCGGCGGCGGATTGGCGCGACAAGTGCGCGTGATTTTTGACGACATCACATTCAACACCACATCTGAAGGTACGACCGACCTGTCTCAGTTTCCCATCGAATCCGTGGGGAAAGTAGAAGTCGTGGAAGGCCCCTCATCTAGCACCTGGGGCTCATCATTATCCGGCGTCATTAACATTTTCACCAAACCAGTCGGCACAAGTATCGTGCCTCACGGAGAAGCCACTTACGGATGGGGCACATTCCGCACCCAGCGCCGCTATTTTGATGTCGCTCAAAAAGTGGGCCCCGTGGCATATTTTCTCGGTGGTGACCTGATTGACTCCGGCGATTTCCGGCCCAACAGCGATATTCTCGAGAAAAGAATTTACACAAAGGAAGAAATTCAGATTTCGGAAGGATTGAAACTAAAAGGAAGCTACGGCTATTTCGGCCAGCGGGAAAGCGAATTTAACGACCTCGTCAATCTGACTTCGCAGAAACGTAAAGTCAACACACAGCTGGGACGCTTTGGTTTTGAGCTCATCCCCACCGATTGGTTAACAATCGAAGCTGCCGCAAAATTTCACTCGCGGCATTTTAATCTAGATTCTAATGATTTAACGCCCGCGACCATGGGCAATCTGGTGGACAATTCAAACGGCGTAAGCAATCTGCCCCAAGGATCGCTCAAAACAGATCTTAAAATTTCCGAGCGTCAATCGGCGACACTCGGCATTGACGTTCAAAAGGAAATCATCATCGCCCGAAGAATCACTCCGGGAAATTCTCAATTTAATGTACGGGACGCGGCCTACAGTGAGGCTTATTATGGAAATTACCGGCTGGAACTTCATAATCTGGACATTCTTCTCGGAAGCCGCTACGACAACAACAACGCGTTTGGTCATCAGTACAGCCCCAGCGCAGGAACGGTCATTCACCTGCCATTCGTCAAATCCAACGTTAAAGTAAATTTTCAACGTGCCTTCAACGCCCCGCCGTTTGCTGACCGCTTCGTCACCAATCCTCTTTTTAGATTGGTGCCAAATCCGGGGATTCGTGCCGAACGCAGCACGGCTTATAGTTTTGCCCTGGCAACCAATCCCTTTTCGTGGATATCGACGGAGGTCACTTATTTTCAGAATTTTGTCACTGACGGCATTGTCGTGCGGAACACGACCGGAGGCAACAGAACGTTTACCAATATTGGACGGGAACGCCGCGACGGCGTGGATGGAGAGCTCAACTTTAAACCGTGGGGATTTCTGGATTTTCTCTACGCGATTAATTTTGTCAAAGTGACGGACCGGACGGTTCACTCGAAAGTTGTCAGAGAAAGGCCAGTGCTTTCGCAGGACCTTGGCGCCACGCTGAATTTACCGATGGACATTCACTACTCCCTGCGCGGGAAATGGATTGAGACAAACCGCGATACCGCCACCGCGATTCCGGAAGACAGACAATTCGTGTTTAATTCCAAAATTTTCTGGCGCTGTCCCAAAATTTATTATGGCAATCTTTCGATGTATTTTCAAATCACAAACATGTTCAACTCGGGACTTTCTTTCGACAAAACCTTCAATCCCAATCCGGGCCGGCAATATGAATTTGGTCTGCGCTACGAATTTTAATTATTTAAAAATTCCGTATTTAGAGGCTGTAAGAGGAAGAAGAATGATAAATGTGGTTCCTTGTCCTGGCTCTGATTCTATCTGAATAGTGCCTCCGTGTTGATGAATGATTTTTTTAACAATAGTAAGACCGATGCCCATCCCACCGCGCTTCGTTGTCACAAAGGGACGAAACACTTCCTCAAGTTTTTCTTTCGGAATGCCTTCGCCAGAATCCTTCACCTTAATCTCGACATAATCGATCGCCGTCTCATTAATCAATTTGGGATGAAAAATTCTTCCATGCTTTTTTCTTAGATGAAATGTCAGCTCCCCTCCATCCGGCATCGCTTCTAGGGCATTCACAATCAAATTCTCAAATACATCCGCAAGCCTCTCACCATCCCCATCGATCGAAGACATACCATCCTCGGAAAAAATCCGAAACTTCACTTTCTTTTTTTCTGAAACTTCCCTGAATTTTTTCTCTAATTTTCCAAATAGCTCGGCAAGATCCACCGGGGCGGGCGTAAGCGCATATTCACTGGCAACTTTTGATAACTGTTTAAGAATTTTCTCCAGGTGCCCCACCGAATTTGGAAATTCCGCTTCGAACTGATTCAAAAATTCCAAGTCAGCACGACGGGACGGAAAAAGATCGGCCAGAGTTTTCAAACTGACGATGGAATTTTTGATTTTGTGCGCCAGCGCCGTAGAGGCCGTTCCTAGCATCGCCAGATATTCCTGCTCGCGGGCTTCGCGCAAACGGTCTCTCATGCGCTTGAAAGCAATGAATAGCCGTCCCAACTCGTCACGGGTGCGATGCATAGCCAGATAGTCAAAATCGCCGAGAGAAATTCTCCGGCTCCAAAATTCCAGAACATGCACTGGCTGCACCACCCGTCGCGAGGCTAAAATACTCACGATGACAGCCACTAAAATTGCGAGAAACCCAGCACTCGCCGTGCTCCAAAGCATGACCTTGAGCAGCGCATAAGCCTCGTCCGTTTTCTGCTCGATCACAATGCCCCACTCAAATTCGCCGGAAATGGGCGCGTAAGAAACCAGCCACTGGCCTTCTTTGTCTTTGCCCTCCTCCAGGGTGCCCGTTTTTCTTGCCAACACTTGAGACACAGCCGCATTCTGGGTAATATCCAAATTCAGCAGAACTTTTTTCTTGTCCGGATGAGCGATCAATATCCCATTTTTGGACACCAGAAACGCGCGGCCTGTTTCGCCAATCCGGATTCCATCGATAATATCCCACATGCCCCGCAAATTGATGCGCGCAAGCAGAGCCCCGCTGACTTTCCCCTGCTGAAAATACGGAATGCCCACATCAAGATATGGAAGATAATCGTTCGAAAGATAAACTTCGGAGGTGTACGTATCCTTTTGGAGCACCCGTTTCAGAGCTTCGGCTCTCTTGTTGAAAACAGGCTCTTTTCCCGGATTAGAAGTAGCCAGAACTTTTCCTGAAGCGTCGACAGACACAACTTCCTCAAAAATGGGAAACATGACGGAAAGTTCCACCAACACAGTCTCTTGCTTCCACGGATCGGTTTGATTAATCGCGATCATGGCACCGGTGGATTCGAGGAGTTCCAGCGGCCTCTCGACGAATAGGCCGACCTCGTGAGCCGTGCGCTTCGCGATTTCCTGATGATCGCGCTGAACGGACGCCTTCACCGCTTTCTCGGCCGCCAGCGTAAGAACAATCCCGAGGCCTGAAAGCGGAATCACCACCACCAGAATCATGGCAAGCGCCAGTTTCGCGGAAATATGCGATGTGAACCAATTCCAGGGAGAAAATCGAAACGTTCTGTTTTGCTTTATTTCTTCAAGTTCGGTAGACACGATCATAAACATCGTCCAATACCCGGCCTTGATTAAGCCGAATTACGCGCGGAAAAGATTGAATCACTTTGTCCTGATGACTGATCCACAGGACGGTAAGATCGGGATAGGATAAAATATGTTGAAGAACACTGGAAAGCATGCCAGCGGACATTTGCTTTTCGATTTCATCGATCAAAAGCACACGCGAGTCCGGAGTAACGCGCTCAGCGCTTCCCTCCGAGTACCATCGAAAATGTTTCCGGAGCGAACGCGGATTCCACCGTCTGACAGGAATGCCATCGATCAGGACATCCCCTTCAGACGGATGGAAGAGTGACAGCAAAAGTTTGAACAATGTGCTTTTACCTGCCCCCGAAGGTCCGACAATCGCAACTTTTTCTCCCGCATCGATGTGGAAGTTCATATTTTCGATAACAGAATGCTCTGGCTCATAACCAAAGGTCACGCCTGAAAATTGAATGCGCTGAAACAAACCCGGGAAAGATTCCGTCCGGGTCGATTCAGTTTCCAGTTTTTTCTCCTCGTCTTCAATGCGCCGGTAAGCCGCCCCCGCGTTCTGAAAACAATTCCATCGTTCCGTCAACTCCCGGAGCGGCGAAAAAAATCGACGGGAATACTCCAGAAAAACAACGAGCACGCCGACCGTCATATTTCCCCGGAGAATTAGCCAGCCTCCGAACCCCAGCACCACAGCCGTGAGCAGCATGCCAAGGCTTTCCGTGACGACGGGAAAAGTAGCGGCAAGGCGGGATTGAGTCCAAGCCGCTTTTCGATAAGACTCCGACAACGTTTCACCTTCCCTCACGAGGGCCCGATCCATTCGAAATTGGCGGATTTCGAACCGGGCTCTTAAAATCTCCTCCAAAAACCCGTACAGCTTTTCCTGAGTCAGAAGAAAATCTCGCACCGCGTTTCCATAAAATTTCTTGAGCGGCGATGTCAGAAGAAAAAGAATAGGTGCCAACGCAAAAATAAAAAGCATACGCCAGTCCAGAATGGCGGAGAAAATCAGAATGCCGGCCAGAAAAATCCCGTGGCTGGCCAATGACGCGATGCCTTCGACGAAATAATTTTGAACGACGGAGACATCTTCACAGATCAGCGATGTCCACTCGCCCGGCATTTTCTTCGCAAATTGAGAAATCTGGGTTTCGGCAAGCCGTGTCCACAGACGGGTTCTGAGTTCAGAACCAATCCGCACACTCAACGATTCCACAATCCGCATCTCGAGAAATCTTAAAGATTGTGCCGTGATAATAAAAATGAAAAACATTACGCTGAAAAAAGCGAGTGAATTCCATTTCCCGCCGAGAAAAGATTGATCGATGATGGCCTTGAGCCATAACGGCTGTGCCATGTCAACAATTCCGGCAAAAACCACACTCGCGATAAGCACCGCGAAATCCGATTTGTGTTTGAAAATAAGTTTAAGCATACGAATTATTTTCTTTCTGCGCCCATTCATGCACCCGGCTGTCCTCAGAAAAAATGATCATCACACGACCCTCGCGGCAGCGGGCAAGCTCCGCCAAAAGTTTTTCGACGAGTTCCGGATTCAGTCCGGCCGTCGGGTCATCCATAATCCAAAGAGTCGCGTCCTTGCGCAAAAAAATTCTCGCGAGAGCGGCGCGCTTTTTCTCTCCGGACGAAAACGTATTCGGATCACGTTCGAGCCACGAACCCGCGGATTCCTCTGAACTTAAGAGACACGCCGCGCCGAGAGACTCTTCAATGTCACCCCAAGAAGGGCAAGGATCCGCGAGCCGGAAATTTTCGATGAGGGGCCGTGAAAAAAAATGGCTTCGGCGCGGCAAAAAGACGCCGCCCTGTTCCGGGCACTCCTTCCTTAACTGCTCCGCCTGAACACCGTTCGGATAAATCACGTCAATGGTGCCGGTTTTTGTAGGGGCATAGCATGCTATGCCCCCACCGCCTCCTCCCGACAGCCTGAAGGGCGAATCAGACACCGATGCAATGTGCCGCCACGCGACCCGGGCTTTCCGCCACAAATCGCCGCCGTAACACAAATCCAGTGTCGGCATGGAGAAGAACACCAGATATTGAAAAGCCGCCGCTAGGCCACCTACCGTTAGATTCCCGGCTCGAAATTCGCGGGCACCGATCGTGATAAACGCAAGCGCCACTAGGCCCCAAAGCGACGCGATCACGGGTACCAGCCCTGCAGAACTGATATTGGCTTTAAGCAAAACCTGAAGATGATTCCGGCTTTTATCCTCAAAATCTTCCGAAACCTCGTCCTCACGCGCCTGACCCTTGATCAATTCCCACTCGTGAAACCAGCCCGTAATCGAATGTTGATACCTCGCATATTCTTCTCTTTCGAGGTAATACCAGTTTTCCAGACGCTCGTGCCATCTGACAGCGATCACGAGACTAAGCACAACTCCCGCCAGAGCCGGCAACATGAATTTCCAATTCAGTCCCGCAATAAAACAAATGCCGAGTCCATAAAGCCAGATGGCCCCCGAGATGCGCGGAAATCCGCTCTCGATAAAATCAGATACCGAGCGAATATCATGCGTCAGAACCGTAAAATTTTTCTTGTCCTGTCCACAATCCGGATCGACAAGAATTTTTCGGATCAAGTCAAGACGCAGGGTCTCACCCATTTTTTTGGCAAAGGAGGCAAATCCACCAAGAGCTCCGAATTTGAAAGCAACGGAAAGAAAAGCCGATGCGACGAAGAGGGCTATTCCCCTTGAAAGCGCGGGGGGCGAAAACCCGCAGCGGATCTCGTCGATGATGATTTGAACGATTTTAGGCAGGCAAAGCGCACTGGCAACGGCAAAAGCCGAGAAAAGAAAGGCCGGTGCGGCAGCCCACAGATTCTTGCGAATCATGAGATTGTGATGAGCTCTGTCTTTTGATTTTTTCTTTTTTTACGGAGCATTTCCTGTTCGTATTTTAATTTCACCATATCTTGAATGGTTTTTTTATACAGTTTCTTCTCACAATAAACTTTGGTGTAATCTTTTTTCCTCAGATAAGACATCCAGTTACATCCGCCGGCACAAATGGGAATGAACTCGCAGGTTTTGCACTGTTTTTCAAAATCCACGATCTTCATTTTCATGAGGTTTTGAAACATCACGTTTTGTGTCAATTCCTGCTCGACAGTGCCGCATCCAAATTGCGGCAGGCCCACCATCGAAGGGCACTTGTAAATAATGCCGTTGGTATCGACGATGCTTTTCATCTCGCCTGCTTTAAATTCGCAGAAATTGGTTCCCATCGGCTCCGAAGTTTTGAAACCGCGCTTCATAAATTCCCGTTTGATATTGAGTACCTGATCGGCATATTCAGGATCGGTTTCGTGCGTGGGACAGGCCGTCACATCCGCAATGACCTGGTTTGGTCTGTCCGTAATCGGTTTGAAATCAATGAGCGCAATTTTCTCACGCAACCCCTCCCGCTCCAGATAATCCAGCAACTGGAACAAGTAAGGATAACTATGCGAGTTGAAATTGGCGCCGATCGTCACCTGGAGTTTGTCCGCAACGGCTTTGATATTCTCCATGATGATGTCGAAGCTCCCCTTACCGTTGAGGAAGGGGCGGAATTTATCGTGGATTTCTTTGGGGCCATCGATCGTGATTTTCGCCACTTTGAGGCCACATGGAACCAGCCGGTCCGCCACTTTCGCGGTCAAGGCGGACCCGTTGGTCACGAGCGAGAAGAAAAACTTGATACCATGCTCGCCAGACCAGGATTTCATCCGGCTTCCAATATATTCGATGATGGGAATATTCAACAACGGTTCGCCGCCGTAGAAAATAATGTGGATTTCTTTCGGATTATTTTTGAGGGCCTTCTGCTGCATCCATTCGATAATCTGATCGGCCTTAGGCTCATGCAGATATTTTTTGTCTTTCACACCCTCTTCGAAGCAATACGGGCAGGCGAAATTGCAGTTGTACGTGGTCAAAATCATCACTTCCATTTGCTTGGTGCTGTAACGAAACTGATGGAACCAATCTTCCATAATTTTGTTTTCGTCGATTTCGCGGGGACTGACAATGCCCTGTTGGGCAAGCTGATGAAGAGCCTGCTGTTCGATTTCAGTTAAACTCTCGGTAGGTGTGGGAAGTTTTCTGAGCAGTTCGCGGACGTCGTGATTTAGGACGATAAGAGCTTCCGTGCGCCCATTAAACACCAAAGACTTAGTCGGTTCGGGATAGTCGTCGACAATATAAGTAAATCTGGACAGTTTCATAGATCATCTCCCCTGAGTAGTAGAAAAGAAAAACACAACTCCACAAAGCGAGATGCTTTGGGTTTTCTACAAAAAATGGAAGACAATCTCTCTCTCCCGGGCGGGAGAGACCGTCTCTTTGATTTATTTTATTTATTCTTCATCTGCTACGTATGGTCTGCGGAAGGAAACATCAAAACCACAGCAACCCATTTCAATCGCATCTGCTGCTTGGGCGCCTTCAACAATAATTTCAAGTTGCATGAACTCACCCCCCTTCATTTGTTTTTTGGAAACTCCTAAAATCATGAAATGATGAGGCGTTTACATATTGGGTAAAATCATCATTAAAACCGTTCAAGCGTTTTGAGGCCAAAGTAAAATTGTAAAAAGAATAGAGAAAGCAGACGGGAATATCTTTTTCAAGCACATCATTGAATGAATCAAAAAGTTCTCTTCTCGATTTTTGATCTTCTTGCGTTTCAAGTTTTTCAAAAATATAGTCCAGCTTTTTGTTCTCATAGCCTCCAATATTTGCCACGCTGTTTAAACGCAAATAATATTTAAAATGATAGAGATCCACGGTTGTCTGAAAAATAAAAAGAATTGCACCCCAATCAGTCCCCCCACGGAGTTGTCTTACGGTAAAATCCAATCCTTTGACGGGCTGGATTTCCACATTAATCCCTATTTCCACAAGCTGATTGCGGATAATTTTCGCAAGCCTCATGTGCTGTGCGCTGGATCCTTCAACAATCAGTTTCAAACTCAGGGACTTGTAACCGGCGGAGCGGATCAACGCTAAAGCTTTTTCTGGCTCATACACATCCGCATCCTTCACCGGCTTTCCGTTTCCCTGTTCAAGAAGCTCAATCATCTCGTTGCGGCGCAGTCCCATTGAAACAGCGCGGCGGACGCGCACATCGTTAAAAACAGGATTCTTAAAATTAAACATCAGCGCATAACCGCCGGAAGCAAGCTCTTTAACAGACTGGAATAAGGCGTCTTTTCTAATCGTTTCATAATCCGCGGAATCCAGACGTTCCAAAAAATCCACATCGCCGCGCACGAAAGCGTTAAAGAGATGAAGTTTGCCGGAGTAAGGACGGACAACGATTGTTTGAATAAGTGGGGCTCCTTCGAAATAATTTGGATTAGCCGAAAAAACAATCGTGTTGTCTTCCTCCCATCGCGAAAACTGGTAAGAGCCGGTGCCAACCGGATGTTTCCCAAATTGTTCGATTTCACGAGAAGCAGGGGGCGATGAAAACAAATGTGCCGGATAAATTCGGGCATCGCCAAGCGCCATCCACAAGAAATTCACATTGGGTTTTGTGAGCGTGATCTCAAGCGTGAAGTCGTCCGGCGCGATCATGCTTTCGATTTCGGCATAGTTTCCAGACCGGTTTGAAAGCTGAGGATTTCGAAGCCAGTTGAGTGTAAAAATCACGTCACGGCTTGTCAGTGCCACACCGTCATGAAACTGAACGTTTCTTCGCAGATGAATCACGAATTTTTTTCCGCTATCTAAAATTTCCCATTTTTCCGCGAGTTCTGGAAGGAGACGTCCGTCTGTGGTGAGTAAAAACAACCGGTTAAAGAGGACATCCATCAAGGGCTGGGTAATTCCGCCAGTAATCATAGGATAAATGAATGGCTCCGGTTTTTGATACGTTCCGAGATAAAGCGTGCTGTTTGAATTCGATTTCGGCTCAATATTTTTCTCGTGACATCCGGCAATAAATGAAAGAACGGAAATAATCAAAGCACAAGTTACATGCCAATGAAATTTCAATTCCTTCAAACGGAAATATTTTTGGAGCATGAATGCATCCCCCTCAATTTTCTAATTTCTGAAAATTCGATAAATGTATTTCAACATGAGAATGAATGATTGATAAATACTAGTCTCAGCCGTTACTTGCACAAAAATAACAAAAGCGCCCTGATTTCTGGGCGAAAAAGGCAAAAAACTCCCACTAATTCATAGCGGTCTAATTTGTTTTTTTCGGCTGATTCATTCGAAACTAAAGGAGAGAATTATTGAATATGGATTTTAACCAGTAAATCGCCTTTGTGCGAACACGTGGGACATATCTTCCCGTGGCGGCTGACGCGAAGCGCCTGGCCGTCGCGGACATTCTCCGGAATGGTCACGGCGATGGTTTTTCCGTCTTTGGATTTGATCATGATTTTCCCGCCCTTCACAGCCTGCTCGCGGGAGATTTTTGCGGTGAGGTGAATGTCCGTGTCGACTTGCTGTGGCTGGCCAAATTCCTGCTCCTCAACGTCTTCGTCAAACGACGGTCGGCCACCACCCGAAGTCCGGTAATAAAACGTCTGCCCGCCGCGCCGGGCACCCCCTCGCCCCCCGCCGGGAAATAAATCACCGAACAAATCATTCAGATTCATGCCGCCAAAAGAACTTTTTCCGCCACGCATCGCCCCCAGAAACTCGTCAAAGTCGAAGCCCTGAGCCCCGCTGAACTGCTGTCCGCGGCCGCCGCCGAAACCGCCTTTGCGGAACATGTCATATTCCCTGCGCTTTTTCGCATCACTGAGGACATAATACGCCTCGGAAAGTTCTTTGAATTTTTCCTCAGCCGCTTTGTTGCCAGGATTTTTGTCGGGGTGATATTTAACCGCGAGCTTGCGGTAGGATTTTTTGATCTGTTCTTCTCTCGCGCTTTCGGGCACTTCAAGAATTTTGTAATAATCTTTTTGACTATTCATGTCCTCACCTTAAGACTAGAAACTTTTTTTTCGAAAACTCTAGCCACCGGCTCACATCTTCGCGGTCACGGCGAGACCAGGCAATGTTGGATTGGATAATTTCCAGCGACTGTTTCATCGTGCGCTCGGTACCTGGAATCGGATTGGATTTGAAAAATTTCTTCACATCTGCGAGTGCGTCCGGTGAGGCAAATCCCGTAGTCGAGCCTTCCAGAATGCGGCCCAACATCGACACGCCACCGCCAGAATACCGGCTCACTAACATCTCCCAGTTAGATTTCACAAAATGCCACGCCGTTTTGCGTGCGACGGGATTGGATCCGAAACCGGCCAGAAGCACGTAAGTGTCCTGCGATCTAACGTCCTCCGATAAAGAGAAGTCGAGCACCTGTTTAATAATGTCCGTGTCGCGAAACCGCGTCAACGCGCGCAGCACTCGCACCTTTTCTTCCTGCAGCTGGGATTTTTTGTACAGCGCAACCAGTTCCTTAAATTCCCGGGGCCCGCCGTAGCGCGCCGCCTGGGAGTACACCACCCCGCGCAAATCCGGATCGAGATTTCCAGTTTTCACAAAATTCGCGAAACGTTTTTTGGCTTCTTCGATCACGCGCGAGTCGCCAAAAAATCCCAAATTGCCAATCACAAGGGAACGCAGAAGAATATCAAGATGCGAGTCCTTCGGTTTTTTCGTCCAACCCATTTTTGCGAGAATGGGCCAGAACAGCGAACGCGCAAACGCGGATAACCGGTCTGAAAGTGCTTTATTCCCTTCGCAAAAAATTGTCTCGGTTTGCGCCAGCACACCCGATGCCGTCGCCCATACGTTATAGTCGGCAGCATGGCATTTCGCACTTTCCAAAAGCGCGAGGCCCCGCGACGTGCGTAAATGCCCCGCCCGCGTAAGTGCGAACGCGTCGTCCAGAATGCCAAGATAATCGATAGAAGAAATAGCCGGAGAATTGAGGGCCTGGGTCAGACGGTCAAAAAGTTTTGCGGAATAAGAGGTCCGGTAAAATCCGCTCTGTCCCGGATTGATTTTGATCCAACTTTTTCCGGACCGGCCATTCAGCGGAAGACTCACCGACTCGCGACTCGTTTTCATCACGGAAAAATACGGTTCCTTCAAACCGGCCGCGGTCACACCGATAGGAATATTCCATTTTTCATTCGCCTTGGGTGCGCTGCCGTCAAATAAAAATCTTTTCTGAACCAGCGAAAGAACCATTTTGCCGTTTTTTGATTTATCCTCGACTGAAAGAATGGGGTAGCCTCCCTGTTTCGTAAAGCTGGCCATAATCGCTTTCACGGGCTTTCCCGAAACTTCTTCCAGCGCGCTCCACAAATCTTCGGTGCGCGCATTGCCGAATTCATACCGCTTCAGATACACGCCGAGTCCTTCGCGGAATTTCTCC
Source organism: Candidatus Omnitrophota bacterium (assembly GCA_016214265.1). Classification (GTDB taxonomy): domain Bacteria; phylum Omnitrophota; class Omnitrophia; order Omnitrophales; family JACROU01; genus JACROU01. The sequence goes on along the minus strand of JACROU010000008.1, from coordinate 16,656 downwards.
TCGGTCAAGTAATGTTCAAGCATACGGTTGACGACGGAACCTTTGCTGTAGGTAATCGTGTCAAAAATTTCGCGGATTTCGCACGGGTCTTCCACTTCAATTTCAATCGGATGCGTATTTTTGAGCGCGTCAGCGTGAAGCGCCGATAGGTATTCGTTGGCGATGTACTGATTCCACACTTTCCATTTCGGAAATTGATGCGCCACTGCTTTCGGACCCATGTAGGAGGCAAATCCTTCATTGAGCCACAAGTCGGTCCACCATTTCATCGTGACCAGATTGCCGAACCACTGATGCGCAAGCTCGTGATCCACGACTTCGGCGACGCGCTGGCGCGCCGCGGCGGACGAATTGACGGGATCGACTAAAAGCGCGGTTTCGCGGTACGTCACCAGTCCCCAGTTTTCCATGGCGCCCGCAGCGAAATCGGGAAGTGCCACCATGTCGCATTTCGGCAGGCAGTACGGAACGCCGAACCAGTCGGTAAAATAAGGAAGTGTGTGAAGCGCTACGTCGAGCGCGAATTGGCCTTGCTCGCGTTTGCCGGGCGTGGTGTACACGCGGACCAAGACGCCATTTTTGTCCCAAGCCTCCAGGTACTCGAGATCGGCAATCACGACCGCGACAAGATAAGTCGGCATTTTGGGCGTAACATCGTAGACAACACATTTGAGTCCCGTTCCCGAAAGCACTTCTTCTTCGAGAATCGGCATATTCGAAAGCGCTGTCAAATGCTGCGGCACACGAAGCGCAATCTCGAACTCGGCCTTGCGGTCCGGCTCATCCCAGCAGGGAAATGCGCGCCGTGCGTCCGTCGCCTCAAATTGCGTAGCCGCGCCCCATCGCTTCACGCCATCCACTTCATACGACGTGCGGTAGAAACCGTGCATCTTGTCATTCAAAATTCCGTCGAACTCCAGATATAAACTCGAAATTTGACCGGGCTTGATCATAACGCCGAAATCGATAATCACCGTCTCGCGCTTATCGTTAAACGAAACGCACTTGGCATAATATTTTGATCCGGTCTCGAGATCGCCGCGCAATCCGATGGCTTGCGTAATATTCAGCTCGATCGCATGCAGTTCGATTTTTGAGAATGGTTTATCAGTGCGAATCCGGATTGTTTCTTTTCCGTGGAATGTAAAATGATTCAGGTCCGGCTCGAGCTCGATGGAGTAACGAAGCGGTTCAATGTCGCGACTGAGAAGAAATGGATTGGGTTTGGTCATGGCAACCTGACACCTTTTTGCAAAAAAGTACCGGATACCTTTTAAGCAAAAGATATCCGGTACTTATAATGTATAATGTAAATTATTTCTTCTTTCCGGATGTCTGACAGCATTCAGAACATCTGGCAATTAACAATCCGGCTAACGTATATCCGATCAATAAATCTGCTGCTTCCAACAGCGTATCGACAACTGGAAATCCCCACCAGTTCCAGCAAGGCACAATCCCTACAACACTGGCAGCAGCCGCAAACGTAGTGAAAAACAACACTCTGCCTAAATAACTCGAAATCGAGGTTTGGGAAAACAACAAGATCACCAGCAGAAGTCCCACAATTTGAATCGCAAGACTGCGCAACATTAACACCGGGAACGAAGCAATTCCGTTCGGACTAACAATAACGTAAGCTACAGGGCCTTTGGCCATCTGTTCCATTGCTTTCTTCTTCAATACATTCTGAGCTTCACCACTGGCTGTTTCATGACGGGGACATCCGGGTATTCCATAAACTCCGGCTTTCGACACATTCAGCATGATCGTTGTCTGAACCGCCGCTTCATCTTTGAAATTATTCATCGTCTGCATGTGAAATGGAAGCACCATCCAAGAAAACATACCCCAGGCAAAAATCACGGCACCACCCAACAAACCGCCAATCAGCATTTTTTTCATACATCCTCCTTGTTGTGAAAAATTACCACGTTCTTGACCGGATATTCCGCAGACAAACCCTGCCAGCGGGAAATCCAGTCAAAAGTCTCCGGCCGGTAAAACGCAACATGCGTCGGATCCAGCCGGTAATGCCAATGTTCAAACTTTACTTCCGGAGTCAGCATCTCGGTCATAATCCCGATCCGGCCTCCGGGTTTAAGCAAACCTGCAAGCAATTCGAAATCCTTCCTCGGATTTTTAAAATGCTCAACCACTTCGGTACAAGTTACAAAATTATATTTCCGGCCAAGCAGGCACAAGTCCGAAAAATAATGAGGGTCATAATTATCGACTAAAAACCCCTCTTTCTTCAGGATCACACTCATCGCCGGACCTGGCCCACAGCCAAAGTCGAGCCCCTCATCTTCTGGCCTGAGCCTCGCCAAAAGTGGATCCGCGAGGCGGTTTAAAAACCGGATATATTCCGGATCATCCGCACTGTTCTCGTGACAATCATAACGGGCCTTTTCTTCGGCTGGACTCAGATAAAATTCAGGATCTAAAAAAGTAAGCCGGCAATCCGCGCAGTGCCAATATTTTAATTTTTTGATGTCGAAATCAGAAACTGACGATGCCTGACACAACGAACAATTCATGCTGGATTATTGAGGACCAAAAGCCAGTTTGTAATATTCAAGAATGGTTTTTATCGATTCAATCATCGCGATCGTCAGAAAATACGTGGCAATAATAATCAGGATGGTCCAAATTACTTTGGCTAACATCGTGTAACGCGGATTTAACCACAGAAGCGGAAGCGCAAAAGGCCCAATCACCAAAACGGCTAATATCAAAATTGAAGTTTTAAAATACCAAGATATTGAGGCGGGCGTTTGATCATTCATGGTTTTATCACCACATGAACGGAAAAAAAAGGCGCAAGCAGATCTTAAAACCCACTTGCGCCTTGATGAAATCCTAGATGAAACTACTGTTTACGAAAGATGCTTTGAAACAAGCTTGGTCATTTCGAACATATTGACCGTTGCTTTGCCGCCGAATATTGGTTTAAGTTTTGCATCAGCGTTGATATTGCGCTTGTTTTTCGCATCTTGAAGATTGTTCTTCTTGATGTATTCCCAAAGTTTCTTGACAACCTGACCGCGAGCCATGGGTCCTTTACCGACAACTGCTTCCAGATCCGCGCTAACTGTCAAAGGCTTCATTAATGCTGGGTTTCCTTTTGCCATGTGTGTAATCCTCCTTAAACTGCATTTTAGCTAAATATGGACACTGACTCCAGAATAGATTCAGATTACTGGAGAATATCGTTATTTTGGGCAATTACTTAAGCAATTATTTGGATGCCAAACGGGGCAATCCATAACTTCAATAATAGCAATTAGTTAGAAGGAGCGGTTGCAGCCTTGCCGTGGGGGTCCTGCTTAGGGAAAGGGATTTTGATATTTTTGTCCCGGAACACCTTTTCGATCATAAAATTGATCTCGCTGCGTACTTCCTTACGAACATCGGGGTCTTCCGTCCAAACTTCCAGATTGAAAATGATCGCATGTTCGCCAAATTCCTCGAGCGTCACTGCAGGCGGCGGGGTTTTGAGCACTTTCGAATGGCTAAGGGCAATTTCGATTAATGTCTTCTTCACGAATTCCAAATCGGACCCGTAGGCCACAGCAACTTTGAGGGGCATTCTCGTAATCCAATCACTGTAGCTCCAGTTGATCACACTGCGGCTCATAAATTCTGCGTTTGGAACAACAACAGCGATATTATCAGAAGTATCCACAACCGTACTGCGAGCATTAATGCTTCTGACCCGGCCAGGCAATCCGCCGACCTCGATGAGATCTCCGATCTTCACGGGACGCTCAACCAGCATCACCAGTCCACTGATAAAATTTTTTGCCAAATCCTGAAGTCCAAAGCCGACACCAAGCCCCACAGTTCCTGCCAATACGGTCAAAGCGCCAATTTCCACGCCCAGCAATTTCAACGCCGTGAAAGCGGCAACAATAATCGCCAGATATTTAATGACGACTGAAAACGCGTATTGAATCGTTTTATCCAGATGGGTGGCCGGATAAATTCGCCGGTGAAGAAAACTATCCAACATTTTTGAGAGCGTGACAAATAGCCACATGAGAATAATTACTTTGATAATCAGCCAGACAGAAAGTCTCATTTCGCCTGCTTCAAAAAAAGGTTTCTGCATTAAATGCCAAAGCGCCTTTCGGCCCACTGAACCGGCTCCCCAAATTTCAAAAACCCAGTAAACCACAAATACCAAAGCCCCCACACCCAATAACGTACAGAAAATATGAAAATAAGGATGTTTCGATTTTTGTCCCGTCAACTCCGAAATGGTTGGCTTGACCCAAAAATGCCGCACTAACGCCGTGACCAACACATAAGTAGCAATGGCTAAAACCACAATACCGGCCGAAAACAAAACCCGTTTTGTGATATAGCGCAAAAGAAGATGATAGCCGAAACAGGATAGCGCCCAATAAGCCGTGTAATAAAGAAAACCCGCCAGGATAAGAACTCGGGACAGCCAAATAAAATCATGATTGCCGCGGGCAATTTTTTCCAGAGCATCAATTACGCGGCGGCGAAAGACAAGCCCTGCCACAAAAAGCAGAAAAACTACGGCTAGCCCTGCCGCCTCCTTTTTGCCCAGATGTATTTTGGACGGCGTCAAGAGAACTTTTTTAAGCGCCCTCTTTCGCATTTTGTGAAGCAGCTGGGCATAATCCCGGACCAAAGAAATTTTCAGATTCACAAGTTCCAAATGCTGATTCAGATAATCAAGCCGGTAGCGGGCTTTATCCAACTGTTCATTGGCAGAAGCAATCTCTTTGATGATCAAGTCATTCTTGCCTTCTTCAAGCTGAAGAATCTGCTTTTTGAGCGAAATATCCTGCTCTAACGAATTGGCTCTTTGCTCATAAACGCCTATTTTGGCTGTTGTACGATTTTTTTCGCCTTCAAGCGTTGCGGATCTTTTAGTAATTTTCTGAATTTCTCCATCCAGAACCTGAAGCGGAACCTCGGCTTTTCCGAGAAGCGAAAGTTTTTGCTCAATAATCACGGTCAGACGTTTAAGAAATTCTTTCTTCTCCGCCGCAATATCGACGCTGTCTTTTTTGTTTTTGTCTGAATTAATTGTTTTTTGAACCACCTCAAGACTTTTCTCGAATGAAGCTTTCACTTGATCGGCAGGAATGGGTTCGGTTTTTTCTTCCGCGAGCGCAAAGGAAAAATGCGAAACGAGATAAAAAATGAAAAAAAAGCGGAGAAATTTCATGCGGGATATTTTAGGCGCAACGACACTGTTTCGCAATGCTTATCAAATCGAGTAATCCTGAGGAAATATGCGGACTTCTTTCGGAGTCACGTACACATCTTCGTGCTTCTTAAGCAGAAGCTGGCTGAAACGCTCTTGTGAGATTTCAACCTGAATGGTGTCTCCCTTTTCGCTGAGCAGCTCCACTTTCACAATGGAACCCGCCAAATTGATGTGAACCACACGGGCACGCAAATCACCATTTTCACCGCGCGCGCGGGAAATATCGAGCAAATGCGGCCGGACGTACACCATCGCCGATTCCGAATCCGGCTGGGCGTGCGGTAAATCAATCGCAAGTTCCCCGATATACGCTTTTCCCTTTTCAATACGGGCGTGGAATAAATTGACGTTTCCGAGAAAATTATAAACAAACGGTGTGGCAGGATGATGATAAACCTCATCCGGAGTTCCAACCTGTTCCACCCGACCCTCATTCATCACCACAACGCGATCTGCAACTTCAAGAGCCTCTTCCTGATCATGCGTCACAAAAACACTCGTGATATGCAACTCATCATGCAAGTGCCGGAGCCACTGGCGCAGTTCCCGCCGGACTCGCGCATCGAGCGAGCCAAACGGCTCATCGAGCAACAACACTTTCGGCTCCACCGCAAGCGCCCGCGCCAAAGCTACGCGCTGGCGCTGACCGCCGGAAAGCTGCGAGGGAAACCGTGCGGCCATTCGATCAAGTTGAACCAGATTCAGCAATTTATGAACCCGCTCGCGAATTTCATTTTCAGACGGTCTTTTCTTGCGCGCGCGCACCCGCAAACCAAACGCAACATTTTCAAACACATTCATGTGGCGAAAAAGCGCATAGTGCTGAAACACAAATCCAACTTTGCGCTTGCGGACGTGCTTGTTTTCCACGTCTTCGCCGTGAAAAAGAACGGTGCCCGCGTCCGCGGTCTCCAGTCCGGCGATAATGCGCAAAAGCGTTGTTTTCCCGGAGCCCGAAGGCCCCAACAAAGCAACCAATTCACCTGTCGGCACATGCAAACTCAAATCCTTGAGCGCGGTAAAATTACCGAAAATTTTTGTGATATTCTGAACTTCAATACTCATGCGGATTCTCCCCCTTCAAACATTTGCCGGATGGAAACCGATTTAGATTTCCATTCAATAAAACTTTTCACCGCAAGCGTCACGAGGGCCAGCATCATCAGGAGTGATGAAACAGCGAACGCAGCCGCAAAATTATACTCATTATAAAGAATTTCGACCTGAAGCGGCATGGTGTTTGTTGCCCCGCGAATGTGGCCGGACACCACGGATACCGCGCCAAATTCGCCCATCGCACGGGCGTTGCACAAAATAACGCCATACAAAAGTCCCCATTTGATATTTGGCAGCGTAACGCGGAAAAACGTCTGCCACCCATTCGCGCCGAGCGTCAGCGCAGCTTCTTCCTCATCGCTGCCTTGCGACTGCATCAGAGGGATCAGCTCGCGCGCGACAAAAGGAAATGTGACGAAAGTCGTCGCCAGCACGATGCCCGGCACCGCAAAAATAATTTTGATGTCATGCGCAATCAGCCACGCGCCGAAAGCGCTTTGCGCACCAAATAGGAGGACAAAAATCATACCGGAAATAACCGGCGATACCGTAAATGGCAGATCGATGAGTGTCAGAAGAATATTTTTTCCGTAAAAATCGAATCGGGCGATGGCCCACGAAGCGGCAATCCCGAAAATGGTGTTAAGCGGAACCGTAATCGCCGCCACCAGAAGTGTCAGGCGAATCGCGGCAAATGTTTCCGGATCGGCGAGCGATTTCAAATAGACAGTGATTCCTTTTTTGAACGCACCCGTGAATACCGCCGCCATGGGCAAGAAAAGAAATAGTCCAAGGAAAAGGAATACCGTGATAATCAAAAGTAAACGCACCCACAAAGGCTCGTTCAAAGTTCTAGCCATAACACCTTTTTCATTTCTTCATCTCAAGGCTTGCCGCTTTCGCGTCCAAGCCTGAAGTAAATTAATCACGAGCAAGAGCGAAAATGCCGCCACAAGCATCACCAGCGCAATCGCGGTCGCACCCGCGTAGTCATACTGTTCCAATTTCGTCATGATCAGGAGCGGAACAATTTCCGTCCGGAACGGCATATTTCCGGAAATAAAAACGACCGATCCGTATTCTCCGAGCGCCCGCGCAAAAGCGAGTGCGAATCCGGTGAAAAGCGCCGGCCCTACCGCCGGAAAAATTACCCGGCAAAAGGTCTGCCAACGATTCGCGCCAAGACTGGCCGCGGCTTCTTCCACTTCTTGGTCAATTTCCGTGAGCACGGGCTCGAGCGTTCGGACCACGAAAGGAAGCCCCACAAAAGTGAGCGCAATCACAACGCCAAGCGGTGAAAACGCCGCTTTGATTCCAAATGGCACCAACAATTTTCCGATCCATCCATTTTGAGAATAAATCGCCGTCAGCGAAATGCCGGCCACCGCCGTCGGCAACGCAAATGGCATATCCACCAGCGCATCGACCAGCCGCTTGCCCGGAAAACGGTAACGGACAAGCACCCACGCCACCAAAAATCCGAAAATCGCGTTCAACAGGGCCGCGGCAAACGACGCCCCAAAAGTGAGTTTGTACGCAGCAAGTGTTCGCCCAGAAAACACCGCAGAAAAAAACTCGCCCCAACTGAGCGTAGCGGATTTCAGGAACAGCATGGACAACGGAATCAGAACGATAAGCACCAGATAAACCAAACTGATCCCCATCGACAATCCAAATCCGGGTAATATATTTTTTTGTTTGAGTGTGAATATCATTTAAGCCGTCGGCGAATAAATTTCGTCAAAAATACCTTTGTCGGCAAAGAACTTCTTTTGAGCCTTTTGCCAGCCGTCAAAAGTATCATCAATCGTCACCAAATTCAATTTCGGAAATTTATCAGCATATTTCGCTGCAATTTTTTCGTTCCGCGGACGAAAATAATGCCTGGCGATAACCTCCTGTGCTTCATCGGAATAAAGATATTTCAGATAAGCGTTTGCCAACTTTTTAGTGCCTCGTTTTTTCGTGACAGAATCCACGATGGAAACCGGGGGTTCTGCCAGGATGCTCACCGAGGGCACTACAATTTCAAATTGTCCCTGACCAATCTCATTCACCGCAAGAAACGCTTCGTTCTCCCAAGCGATCAAAACATCGCCGATGCCCCGCTCAACAAAAGTTGTTGTTGATCCGCGGGCGCCCGTATCCAGCACGGGAGCGTTTTTGAAAAGTTTTTTGACGAAATCCTTCGCGGCTGCCTCATCACCGTTATTTTTCTTCAGCGCGTAAGCCCAAGCCGCCAGAAAATTCCACCGGGCACCGCCCGATGTTTTAGGATTCGGTGTAATGACAGAAATCCCGGGCTTCACCAAATCATCCCAATCCTTGATATTTTTGGGATTGCCCTTGCGCACCAAAAAAATGATGGTGGACGTATACGGCGAACTATTATAAGGAAGACGCTCCTGCCATTTGAACGGCACTAAACCGCCCTTTTTGTTCAGCGAATCGATATCGTAAGCCAGCGCCAGCGTCACCACGTCGGCTTCCAATCCGTCGATCACCGCGCGCGCCTGCTTGCCGCTGCCGCCGTGAGACTGTTGAACGGTGACCATCTCACCGGTTTCCGCTTTCCAATATTTCGCGAAAGCCTGATTATATTCCTCATATAATTCGCGCGTGGGATCGTAAGAAGCGTTCAAGAGCTTCACCTCTTTCGCCGCAAACGCGTTTGAAACCAGTCCCAAACTGAGAACCGTTACCGCAAACGTTTGAATCCATTTTCCAAGCAATTTTATTTTTAAATTTTCAAATCCCGCCGCCGCCTTCAAGCGTCCAGACTTCGTCGAAACGCTGGCGATGCGTTACATCGATTTGCACCACTCGTGAGTTATGCACTTTGATCTCGATGTTGCCATAGTGAACTCCTCGCAACACATCCCGGATATCTTTCAAAATGGCGTCGTTGACCAAATAGTGATTACTTTCCAGTTTTTTATTCATCGTTTGCTCCTCAACACTTTCATTAGAATTTCCAAACCAAATCAACAGAAAGACGTCGTTGAGCTTCATCAATAATTCCCGCAGTGCCGGAATTCAGGTTTGATACGAAAGAAGTATTCCCCGCAAGCGTCAAACTATCTGTAATCATGTAGCCCAATCGGATCACACTTCCTTTTTTCCCCGTTCCCCCCGTTAAACCAAAATCACTATCGGAAAAAGCTCCAACCAATGCATTGGCACCCAAATAGCGGTATTCATAACGCGCTTCCCAATCCCCCTTTTTTTTGAGCTGTCCCAACCGAGTTCCGATGGACCAAGCCAGATTGTTATGGAGGACTGTGCCGCCCTGATTTCCGATTGCATTGGCACCCACGTTATCCGCAACATCAAGGAAAAATCGCGTCGGAAATCCGTAGGGATAAATCGCCACCTCGTTATAAGTTTCAAGAACCTGAAACTCACGCGCGTCCAATTGAGAAAATGGCCCGCTCACATTGGGGTTGCCACGCGCAAGACTGGTGGCACCAATAAAAAAGTTATTGTTCTGTCCGTAGTTCATGTAATTGTAGTAAGAAAACGCCGTCAAAAAATCCACGGGCCTCTCCAGCACGGGAATATAAAACACCGGATTCAGAGCGCCCTGAACCGCCCAAAGCTCCGAGTCTCCGGTCAAGGTGGTGGTTAAAGGATTTCGTGCCGCGAGCGTACCGCTTTCCTGCAAAATATACTGACCTCCCAGCAAATATCCTTTTAGGTCAAAACTATCTGAATCAATTAAATTAAAATTGATTTTTTCATACACACCTTCGGGTTTTACGTCACGATCCCAAATCAATTCGGATGAACCGATTTCGAACGGATTATTGGCTTTGCCGGCAGTTACTTCCAATTTCTCGATCGGGCCCACCTTTGCCCAATTCGGGGTGTAACTCGCGTAGGCCTTGTCGATAAATATATTTTTGAAATCAAACAAATTCGTGAACGTCACGTTAGTCGATGTCGGATCCACGCTCTGTCCGGTAACCTGTTCCGCAGAGGACATCGAGAATCCGATCTTCATTTCTTCGCCGAAACCTTTTTCAACTCCGTAACGCAGCCGGAAACGGAAACGGTTGCGGGGATCGGTCTCAAGACTATTTCCACTGGTTCCGTCCATTCCTTCATAACGAAGCCGAAGGTCGCCGCTTAATTTCAAATCCTTCAACCATTTGTTTGAACCCGTGAGCGCCTTATCCAGCCGGTCGTTGAATTCCGCATCACTCATCGGCGGAGTAGGCAAGGAGGAATTGTTGGCAGCCACTTCCCCGCCTGACAAGTTCCGCGGTCCTCGAATTGACAGATCCTGGATTTTTCGATCCTGGTTAATCACGGTTTGTTTTAAATCACCGACTTCTTTTTTCAACTCTTCGACGATTTTGATGAGCGCCTGCGCCGGATCGACATCGGCCCAAACCGGCGTCGAAAACAGAACAGCGATTAGAGAAAATATTGCGATGATTCGATTAATTTTGACCAGCGGCGTATTCCCGATTGTTTTTGTGATGTCATTGAATATGCGCGCCATGTCAAGCAACGCGCCCGCTAAGGTCCAATAAAACAGAATTAACCGTAAGTCCCACATGATAGTTCTCCTTTTTTATTTTTATTTCTGCTGGGAACTTCCGGTTATCCGGTTAGCTCTTTGTGTTACAACAAAACAAACTCATCGAACTTATATACCCTATAGATTTAGTGGACTATTAGAGAAAAAAATATATCGCTAAATCGTGTACATTACTGCCCCATTCACTTCCATTTTTGCATTATTCACTTTATCCATGAGTCTTGCCAAGGTGGTTCCGTCCAATATCCCCGAAGTCACGTCCCGGACCTCTTTCATCAGAATGCGAAGGCCGCAGGTTTCTTCATCATGACATTCCTCACATTTCTGATATGAGGTTTGGCTGATGCATGGCAAAAGAGCGATAGGCCCATCCAGAATACGTATCACCTCTCCAAACGTAATGAGATCCGGCGATCGTCCCAGCAGGTACCCGCCGCCCTTGCCCTTCTTGCTCTGCAAAATCCCGTGATTTTTGAGATCCAGCAGGATGGCTTCCAAAAATTTTTGGGGGATCGATTCTTCTGTCGCTATCTCTGAAACAAGAATCGGACCCTTCTCGTATTTCTTGCCCAAGTACAGTAATGCTTTTAAACCATATTTTGTGCGTTTTGAGATCATATTTATCACCCTAGTTAGTCTAGCGGATTTGTGGATTAAACAAGAATAACCACAGGTTGTCAACAGTTATTTCAATTGTTTTTTGGGGTGGTTTGGAGGCAATTACATCATGCCGAGCTGTAGCTTGGCGGCGTCGGACATGCGGTCGGGGCCCCACGGCGGCGAGAACACCAGGCGGACGTCGGTCTCGGTGACTCCTGGGAGATTCGAGACTTTGGCGCGCACTTCATCTTGAAGCACCGGGCCCATGCCGCAGCCGGGCGCGGTGAGCGTCATTTCAATTTCAACGCGATTTCCCCCGTCTTTGAGCGGCGTGATCACTTGAGAATAAATCAGTCCGAGATCCAAAATATTTACCGGAATTTCGGGGTCGTAGCACGTGCGGAGCTGGCTTTCCACCAGCTTTTCAAGCGGTACGTCGGTGAGAGCACCGGCGACGGGCGCCGCGGAAGAAGTCACGACTTCTTTTCCGATCGCGTCCGCGTTTTTACCTTCGATGCGGAACATGTAACCCTGTTCGGTAAAAATGGTGTACATATCTCCGAGGGATTGCGTGATTTTCAGACGAGTTCCCTTCGTTAGGGTCGTGCGTGTTCCGTCGGGAATGCGCACGGCTTCGACATCGCGCGACAGTTGAATTTCTTCGTTGGGCTGCATCATGTTTTTACTCCGTCGTTATTGTTTTTTCTTCCCCGCCCAGCGCGGCTTTTAGCGTATGCCACGCGAGGCTCGCGCATTTCACGCGCACGGGAAATTCGGATACTCCGTGAAAGACTTCCAGTTTGCCAATTTTATTTTTGTCGACGCCGGATTGGCCGGTAATCATTTTGTGAAAATTCTCGAAAATCGCCTCGGCTTCGCATTTCGTTTTCCCCTTCACGATCGTTGTCATCATGGACGCCGACGATTTCGAAATCGCGCAGCCCGACCCCTGAAAGCTGACGTCCCGGATCACATCGCCTTCCATCCGAACATAAATCGTGTACCGGTCGCCGCAAAGCGGATTATAGCCTTCGACATGCCGGCTCGCGCCTTCCAACACTTCGAAATTGCGCGGCTTTTTCGTGTGATCCAAAATCAGATCTTGATAGAGTTCATTAATCTCGCTCATTTTCCCCTCTTTCAACGTGGCACTTAGGTTCCAGGAACCTATTATCGGAACACCTCGAATACTTTATTTATCGCCCGCACGAGGGCGTCGATGTCCTCATGCGTGTTGTAGAACGCGAACGACGCGCGGACCGTCGCCGGCACGCCGAAGCGCTCCATCACCGGCATCGCGCAATGATGTCCGGCCCGAATCGCGACCCCTTCCTGATCCAAAATCGTTCCAATATCGTGCGGATGCGCGGCCTCGAGAACAAACGAAAGAATACTCGCCTTTTCTTTCGCGGTGCCGATCAGGCGCAGTCCGGGAATTTTCGAAAGCGCGCGGGTGCCGTACTCCAACAGCTCGTGCTCGTACGCGGAAATCCGGCTCATGCCGATCGCGCTCACGTAATCGATCGCCGAGCCCAGCCCGATCACGCCGGCGATGTGTGGCGTTCCCGCCTCAAATTTATACGGAATTTTATTATAGAGCGTTTTCTCGAACGTCACGGCGCTGATCATATCGCCGCCACCCTGATACGGAGGCATTTTCTCGAGATGCTCGGCCTTCCCGTACACCACCCCGATTCCGGTCGGGCCAAACAATTTATGCCCCGAGAAAACGAAAAAGTCCGCATCCAAATCCTGCACGTCCACGGCCTGATGCGGCACCGACTGCGCGCCGTCAACGAGCACCGGCACCGAGAGCGCGTGAGCCATCTGAATGATCTTTTTCACCGGATTAATAGTTCCGAGCGCGTTGGAAATATGCGTCACGCTCACCAGCTTAGTTTTCTCCGACAGTAGTTTTTCAAATTCCGGCAGGATGAGCTCACCGGCATCGTTGATCGGCGTCACCTTCAGCTTCGCGCCCGTTTGCTCGGCCACCATCTGCCACGGAACAATATTGGAGTGATGCTCCATCCAGGTAATCAAAATTTCGTCGCCAGGTTTCAATAGCGGCCGGACGTAACTTTGCGCGACCAGATTGATGCCCTCAGTCGCTCCGCGGACGAAAATAATTTCCCGGGATTCTTTGGCGTTGATAAAGCGGGCGACTTTGTCACGCGCCTCATCAAAGGCATCCGTCGCTTTCTGACTTAAATAATGAATGCCGCGATGAATATTCGCGTTTTCGGCGGAATAGTACCGGTCGAGCGTGTCGATCACGCACTGCGGTTTTTGAGCCGTCGCCGCGTTGTCGAGATAAACCAGGGGCTTGCCGTACACCTTTTGACTGAGCGCGGGAAAATCCTTGCGATATTGTTGAACATCAAACACAGTTGTCATCATAACCTCTCCTGCAACGTGGCACTTAGGTTCCAGGAACCTCTTGAAGGCGGGTCCAGAAAATGCGATCAAGTTCCCAGCGAATCGGGTCCAGCTTCACTTTCTCCACCAACTCGCTGGCGAATCCGAACGTCAGAAGCGCCCGAGCGGTCTCTTCGCCCATGCCCCGGCTTTTCAAATAAAATATCTCGTCCTCATCCAACTGACCGATCGCCGCGCCGTGCGTCGCCTTCACATCATCGGCAAAAATCTCCAACTGAGGTTTGGTATCAACTTTCGCGCTCGCGGATAACAGCAAATTTTTATTGATCTGTTCGGCATCGGTTTTTTGCGCGTCTTTATGAATCAGAATTTTTCCGCTGAAGGCCCCCGTCGCATGCCCATCCAAAATGCCTTTGTATAACTGACGGCTCGTCCCGCGCGGTTTTTTGTGATCAACGAATAAATGATGATCAACATGCTGAGTGCCCGTCACGAAATAAATTCCTTTCAGGTCGCATTCCACGCCTTCGTCCTGAAGATCGATCACGAGATTACTGCGCGACAACTTGGCGCCGAGGGAGATCGAGGTGGAATAAAACCGGCTCGCCTTTTCCTGCCGCACCGCGCAAGAACCCACATGAAACGCGTTCACGCTTTCTTTTTGATCTTTGTAATAATCCATCTGCGCATTTTTGCCCAGCACGATTTCGGTTACCGAATTCGTGAAATAAGCATGATCCTCGGGCGTCACATAACTTTCAACAATCGTCGCGGAACTGCCCTCACCGGCAACAAGAAGATTGCGCGGCTGGGAAACAATCCCGCCTTCCCAGGAATGGGAAACAAACATGAGATGAACCGGTTTTGCCAAAATCACATTTTTGGGGATAAAAACAAAAGCACCGTCGTGAATAAACGCAGTGTTGAGCGCCGTGAAGGCATCAACGCGATAATCCGCAATCTTTGACAAATATTCTTCAACGATAATCGAATCGGATTGTATCGCCCCGGCGAGGCTTTCCACTTTCACCCCGGCGGGTAAATTTTCCGTTGAAGACAATTCTTTCGACAGCACTCCATTCACGAAAACAAGACGATGCCACTGGGGATTTCCGATTTCCAGTTTTTGAAGCGCGATGGGATCGGCCGCCGGCGCATTCAATTGAAAAAGACTCGCCGCGATCGGCTCTACGTTGGTGTATTTCCAATCCTCATGATCACGGGTCGGAAATCCCAGCTCGCCGAACGCCGCCATGGCCGCCTGTCGAAGCGCGGAAAACGCGTCTCGGCTTTTCCGTTTCTGGAATTCCGCGAGATAATTTGTTTTTTCCACAGCCTGAACCATCATCGTAATCAACCCCTAACCCAATCGTAGCCTTTTTCTTCCAGCTGAAACGCCAAATCCTTCAACCCGCTTCGCACAATTTTTCCACCCACCAGTACGTGCACATGATCCGGAATAATGTAGTTGAGGAGGCGCTGATAATGCGTCACCAAAAGAATCGCCCGGTCCGGACGCTTCAATTTGTTCACACCTTCCGACACAACACGAAGCGCATCGATGTCGAGTCCGGAATCGGTTTCGTCCAAAATCGCGAGCTTCGGCTCGAGCACGGCCATTTGAAGAATTTCGTTCCTTTTTTTCTCACCGCCCGAAAACCCTACGTTCACCGGACGATTGATAAAACTTGGATCCATATCCACCACTTTCAATTTTTCTTTCAGGAATTCCAGAAAATCGACGGCGTCGAATTCTTCCAATCCCTTATGCGCACGAATTTCATTAAGCGCCGCGCGCAAAAAGTAGGCATTATTCACACCCGGAATTTCGACCGGATACTGAAACGCCAGAAATATGCCTTCGCGCGCCCGGTCTTCGGGTGCGAGCGGCAGCAGATTTTTTCCTTCGTATAACACTTCGCCTTTCGTCACCACGAACGCCGGATGTCCGGCGAGCACTTTCGTCAGCGTACTTTTACCGGAACCGTTCGGTCCCATGATGGCGTGAATTTCGCCCGCTTTGATTTTCAGATTAATCCCTTTCAGGATTTCCACATCATTGACGGATACGTGTAAATTGCGAATTTCTAGCATTGATAAATCTCCCTTTGACCTAATTCAAAATGCAAAAGTCAAAATTCAAAACAACGGAAATTAGGTGCCAGGTTCATGAACCTGGCACCTAATCCAACTGGATCCCGGACAACTTTTCGTTCTCACCCCACACTGCCCTCTAAACTCACTCCCATCAACTTCGTCGCTTCCACCGCAAATTCCATCGGCAAATTTTTGAACACTTGCTTGCAAAATCCGCTCACAATCATCGAGATCGCGTTCTCGTCGGAAATGCCGCGCTGGCGGCAATAGAAAAGCTGATCCTCGCTGATTTTTGAGGTCGACGCCTCGTGCTCGACTTTCGCCGTGTTGTTGTCCACCTCCAAATACGGAAACGTGTCGGCGCTACATTTGTCGCCGATCATCAGCGAATCGCACTGCGAATAATTTTGCGCGTTCGCCGCCCGTCCCAGCACATTCACCAGGCCCCGGTACGTGTTGCTGCCATGCCGTGCCGCGATGCCTTTCGAAATAATCGTGCTTTTGGTGTTCTTGCCGATATGAATCATTTTCGTGCCAGTATCCGCCTGCTGATAATTGTTCGTCAGTGCCACCGAATAAAATTCCCCAACCGAATGGTCCCCCTGCAAAATCACGCTCGGATATTTCCACGTAATCGCCGATCCGGTCTCGACCTGAGTCCAGGAAATTTTGGAATGCTCGCCCACACAACGCCCACGTTTGGTGACAAAATTATAAATTCCACCCT
>JACROU010000095.1 GCA_016214265.1 Candidatus Omnitrophota bacterium | reverse complement strand
GATGCACACTATAGCCTAAGGTTGAAGGGGACATTTCACTTGCTAAAACAAGGGGACATTTCATTAGCTTACTACATTCGATATATTACCTCTTGTTCTGATAATCCAAATCAAGTATAAGTTTTCCGCGGGCGATTAGCTCAGCTGGTTAGAGCGTCTGATTTACATTCAGAAGGTCTCAGGTTCGATCCCTGAATCGCCCACCAAATTCTACCTCACTATTTACCCGCTATTTGGAATATTTGCCCCGTAATAGCTAACATGTTACAATTCCATCAGATATGACACCTCTAGTAAAAACATCTATTTTTCGAGTTCTGAGATTTGACAATAAGTGGTTTGGATGTTAATTTTTCCATATGTTTTTAAAGAGTTTTAGATATAATTTAAATTCATTGAATGGGGGCAAGAGACAATGAGGATAAAAAAACTCGCGGATCAGATCGCCGTAGTTTTTGCCTTGATTACCTTTTCCACATCAACCGTTTTCGCGGCGCCGTTTATTCCAGATCAGACAGCAATAAATAAATCGCAACCTAAAATTGAAATTCCATCCGCACTTGGCGAAGTGACCGCGCTCTCGCTTCCTAAAAATGCCGAAGCTCCATTTTTCATTCACATTCAAGATGCTCACGCTAATGAAATGGCGCAGAGAAAAATCAAAGAGATCCTCGAACTTCTAAATCAGAATTACAACATCAAGCTTTTCGGCATTGAAGGTGCTCACAAATCTTTAAAGCCTTCGGTGCTTCACGTCGCTCAAAATCCCGAAACGAATTTAAAAATTGCCGAGTATATGGTTACCCGCGGATGGCTTTCGGGCGGCGACTGGTTTGCTGTAGAGCAATACGAAAAAAACAAAAATCAATCGGATATTCATTTTGAAGGATTAGAGACAGCATCCATTTATACCCGCGACTTGCATCTTTTTCGGATGGGCCTTGAGAATCGATCCAAAGTCGACGCGATTCTTGCACGCATGGATGGCAATGTGGACCGTTTGAAATCAAAAATTTTCAGCCGCGGCCTTCTCAAATTCGACCGCGCTTATCAATTATTCGGCTCGTCCGAACATAAAAATCTTCTGGATTATTTCAAGGAAATCAAACGCCAGGCCCGCGAAGTGTTAAATCTGGATTTGGGCAATCCTGTCAATCAGATGAAGTATCCCCAGCTTGTCCGATTAAGCCGGCTTGCGGAAACCCAGAAAAGCACCGCAAATCTTGATCAGCTGACTCGCGAGATCGAGCGTCTGAAACCTCTTATAAATGGAAGCGCATCCGGGATGAAGGACGCGGCTAATATTCACGCACAGATTTTGAGCGAATTGCTGAAACCGGCGGATCAGATGGACTATCACCCCTTCGGAAGTTGGCGCGAGGCATTTGAATCGATTTATCAGGTGATGGAGTCTCACCAAATCGCCTGGAAGGCGTTTCCGGCGATGGCCGAGGCCGCCAGGAATTTGATTTTTCAGGAAGAGCTGGCCAGTCTGGAAATGTTTGCTGAGATCGATACGCTTGTGAACGAAATCGAAAACAAGATGGCTAAGTCGCCCGAGGAAACCTCGCTGATTGCGCTCGCGAAAGAAATGAGTTTGTTCAGACAGATGGCGCGTTTGGAAGCTTCGCGCGAGCAAGCCGAAGACGTGCTTGCCCGAAAGCAGTCCATGCTCGTTATGATCGAATCGCTTTTTGACAGGATCAACCATGAAAGTTCAGGGCTAGCGCAAGAAGACAAAACAGCGGTTGAAGCCCAACTTCAGCTTGCTCTTCAATTCTATCGTGGCGCGAAAGACCGTGAAAAAGCTTTCGTTGATCACCTCGTCGAGTACGCGAAAAAATATCAGGCCAATCGTCTGGCGTTTATCACGGGCGGATATCACACGCGCGGCGTCCGGGAAGAGCTGGAGCGGCGCGGCTACGGCTACATGAGTATTTCTCCACGCATGCTGAGCGAAAATCCTCTGCAAGGATTGAAAGAATCGTCCCGCCTGTACGAAGACGTGATGACAGGCAAGCAGAAAACCATTTTTAACACGGCCTACATTCCGGAAGAAGACAATTTGCTTTCGGTTCCTGATGCCGCGCAGTTGGGAGTGAAGAACCGCGTTCGTGCCGAGCGGCTTGTCGAAGCGATTGCGAAAAGAGGTGCGATTTCAGATTTAGCAGGAGAAATTAAATCAGGAGAT
This sequence comes from Candidatus Omnitrophota bacterium, assembly GCA_016214265.1. Lineage (GTDB taxonomy): Bacteria > Omnitrophota > Omnitrophia > Omnitrophales > JACROU01 > JACROU01. Next base: position 938 of record JACROU010000095.1, on the reverse strand, counting down.
GTCGCGAATGGCTTACAGAAAATTTTGGCCGGAAATAAAATTTTGGGCGCCGATGGTGTTCAGGTAGCCGAAGGAAAAGATGATAACGGAAAAGTTTTACGCATCAGTTTAGCCAGTAATCGCCGAGGCATCGTCACCGACTTTCCAGTGGTCATAGCGCCCGAAGCAGCCCAAGCCGCAAGCCTGGGCGCTGAGAAGAAGGCCGCCATTAAATCCCGCCGTCGGGCAAATAAAGTTATCTCTACCATTCTTGCTTTCACAACGGGTTTGCTTCCGTCATTTTTGATTACCGGGACTGTTGCGGTAGGCGCTGCGGGCTGTGCGCCGAGGGAAATGATTATTACTGTTGCGCCAGATATTTCCCCTGAGTTATCCGGGCAGATTTCAACGCTTCCTTTGAATAATTACGTGAACCCCCTGACGCAGGCCAGTGAGCCGCACCCGGCGGTGACGTTCACGGCGGAAGATAATCCGTTACTTGGCACTAGGATTTCCGGAGATACCTCACTGCTTAATCTTGACGGCGTCAAAACGATAGCTGTTAAAGTGGAATATAACCTGGATGATTCAGTTCAAAAAATATTAAAAGATGCGCAAGGTAATTTGATTGATCATTTTACGGGTTTGGGAATTTCTTTCGACGATTTCACGACACCGAACACGCATGAAAGCCCCAAATTCAAACTTGGTGATGAAGTTATTTTTTATGTCAAATCTGACGCCAATACGCCTCAGCTCAAGTTGACCATCGAAGGGGCGGACTCGACGGATCCTGCTAAAAAGCAGTTGAATTTCTTCACACTTAAAAATACCAGTCAAGGCGGTTGGTATCGGGTGAAAATTGCTGATTTGCGGGGCATTGATATTGAAAAGATTTACACGATGGCAATTGTGGCTGATCCCGGGGTTCTCGGAAAAAGTAACGCAAAAGGATCGTT
>JACROU010000094.1 GCA_016214265.1 Candidatus Omnitrophota bacterium | reverse complement strand
TCCGGTTTACTGGCTATATTTTCTGACAATTAGCGAACTGATTATTTTTCTTTCTCCAGTCCAAGGCATGTCAATTGCTTTGCTGGATCTCGGTCTTTTTATCGGGATAGTTTATTTTGAAGAAAAAGGTTTGATTTCAAGACATTATTCCATGGTCGGAGGATTTGATCCATTTCAGCATTTCCCCAAACTGGTAGGGCAATCAATCGGTTCGTTAACTCTTTATGCCCTCGGCTCGATTTTTTTGAGTGTGATCATTTTCCGGTTCAAACAGAAATCAAGAGATCTGGAAACATCCAATATTCTTCTTGAAAAACAATCGGAAGAAGTGAAGCACCTTCTCGAGCTTTCGGAAGAGCGGCGCCTTGCTATTGAAATAAAAAATCAAGAACTTGAGAAAAACAACGAATCTATTTTCAAATTAATGCATCATGTTGAAGAAGTAAACAAACGATTGCGGGCTCAGGGTAAAGAACTTGAAAATCGAAAAGATGAACTGGAGTTGCTCAATAAAAAATTGTTGATCAAGCACGAGGATCTTCTGAAATCAACCGCCGAACTGGAAAGGGCGAATATGGAGCTTCAGAAGCTGGATCATATGAAATCCGAATTTATTTCAACCGTCAGTCATGAAATTCGCACTCCGTTGACTTCGATCCGGGAAGGCGTTTCTTTGATTAACGAAAAAGCATTGGGCCCGTTAAATCCCCAGCAGGAAAAATTTATCAGCATCGTTCAAAATAACGTTTTGCGGCTTTCTGCGCTGATTCATGACATTTTGGATTTGTCCAAACTGGAATCTGGACTGATGGAAATTCACAAACGTTCCGTGGATTTGGAGCTTTTGATTGAAAGTGTCGTTGAATCAATCAAGCAGCTGGCAGTAAAACGAAGAATTGTCATCACGACTTCTTTCAGCAAGGATTTGCCGTTCGTTTATGCGGATGAGCAGAGAGTTGGACAGGTGCTAACCAATTTAATCGGTAACGCCATCAAGTTTACTCAAGAAGGCGGGATGATTGTGGTTGGGGCGTATTGGTTGGCAGCAGATAACAAAGTGCATATTTCTGTCATGGATACCGGCCGGGGTATTCCCAAGGATGAAATCCCGGAAATTTTTAACAAATTTTATCAAATAGGCCGGGAAGTAGGCGCCGGATCTAAAGGGACCGGACTTGGGCTTCCTATTTGCCAGGAAATCGTTCGTCTTCATGGCGGAAGGATTTGGGCAGAGAGCGAACTCGGGCATGGAAGTAAATTTAGTTTTACGCTTCCGCGTTTTTCTGTCGAAAATTATGTCGAGGATTTGTTTCAGGATATGGTGTTGAAGGCAGAAATGCGGGGCAGGCAAGTTGCCTTTATTCTTTATAAAATCATGGGATTTTCTTATTTGAAACAGGACGCCAATCCCAAGCAGGTAGATCAACTTTTTGGTTACTTCATGGATCTTGTGATTTCCAAGAGCCGAACAGATGCGCGTGTTGTCACCGACCCTGAAAACGGCTTTGTGCTGATTTTGGAAATTTCTACCGAGGAAAATGTAGGTAAAGAAATGTTTGATGTGGAGAGTACTTTGGCCAACGCCAGTTTCTTTTTAGGGGACCGGGAAGCGCCACTCAAATTTCATATGGCTAAGGCGATTTATCCGAGGGATGGTGCCAGCAAAGAAAACCTCCTACAATTTTTGGGAATTCAGCAGGAGGCGTTAACACAATTCAGGATATGAAAGAAGGGCATTCTATGAATGACGAGAATGATGAAAATAAAAAGAAAATTTTGATCGTAGATGATGAGTTTGACATTGTGGAACTGTTGAAGCTCCGTCTCGAAATTAATGGATTTACAGTCCGGACAGCTTTTGACGGGGTGGAAGCTCTTGAAAAAATTAAAGAAGAAATACCAGACATGATCTTAATGGACGTCAAAATGCCGCGTTTGAATGGCTATAAAGTAACGAAGGCCATTCGCGAGAATCCGGTCACACGAATGGTGCCAATTTTCATCATTACCGCAATGAGTAAGTACACTTCCAATGTTGCGGAACAGTGCCGTGATTTGGGCATCAACGATGTTTTTTATAAACCATTTGATTCCGGTCAGTTGCTGACAAAAATCCGGGAGTGTCTGCATATTCATTAATCTGTTATAATCCGCACCAGATTCAAGGAGGATGCTATGAATAAGAAATTTATAGGATTGGTGATGTGCTTGTGTTTAATTTCTTTTTCCACTGCAAAAGCGGATGATGCTGCGCTACCAGAAGCGGCTCAAGCTCAAGCAAGCGAATCTCAAAAACCAAATCCTGTGCTTGATGCTCCGGCAGGAGTTGCGAAATTTCTTTACGGGGGATTTCAAGGATTCGGGCATTTGTTCGACAATTTTTTGACAGGAGATAGAGCGCCCGCGGGAAGCTTGAAAGGAAAAGAAGATCCTCTGCCGATTACGCATTTTGAAGGCCGGTATAATCAACTTCAGCAAGTCGACTATGGATCAAAAAGCCTCAATGATTTCGCAAAAACAGATTCCAGCAAAAAGAATTTGCCTTCGCAGTCTTGACCCGGGCGAACTTGGGCAATTGGCGGTTTCTTTTGGCGAGCCGGTTTATCGCGGCAGTCAATTGGCCCGGTGGATTTACAGCGAAAACATTTTTTCGTGGGATCAAATAAAAAATCTCCCCAAAACTTTTTTAACACGCCTTCGCGAAGAAACGGTTCTGTCGAACCTTGAATTCGTCGACAGTTCCGGGTCCAAAGACACATCCATCAAATTTCTGTTTCGCACTAAAGACGGTCATTTTTTGGAAACCGTTCTGATCCGCAAAAATGACCGTAACACCGTTTGCCTTTCCACACAGCTAGGCTGCAAAATGAGCTGTTCCTTTTGCGCTAGTTCCAAAGAAGGATTTATTCGCAATCTGGAAACTTCCGAAATTGTCTGCCAGCTGGCCGAGGTCCGGCATCGGATTGAAGAGCCTGTGCACAATCTTGTTTATATGGGCATGGGTGAGCCGCTTGAAAATTTTGACGCGGTGATGAAATCCATTGAAATTTTCAACGCCGATTGGGGATACGCTATCGGCGCGCGCCACATTACGGTTTCAACAGTAGGGCTGGCGCCCGGGATCGAAAAGTTTTCCGAAAAAAAATTGCGGCAGGTCCGGCTTTCGATTTCCATTCATTCTCCGTTTGATAAAGTGAGAAACGAAATTGTTCCTGTCAACCGGAAATATCCACTCAAAACGTTAATTGGCACGCTTAAAAATGAGAGGCGAAAATTTGGCCGAGAATACACGTTTGAGTACACGCTGTTGAAAGGGGTGAATGACCGGGACGAGGATGCCGAGGAACTTTCAAAATTGGCGAAAGACGCAGGCGCAAAAGTGAATTTGATTGCGTACAATCCGATCGAAGATGCGCCTTTTGAACGCCCGGAACTAGCCCAGATGCGGAAATTCCGTCAGATTCTTGATCAACATCATGTTCGAAACACCCTCAGGATTTCCTCTGGCCTCGACATCAACGCTGCTTGCGGACAGCTGCGACTGCATCGGGAGAGGGAAGTGAGACTGTAGACTGCAGACCATAGACTATAGTCTATGGTCTGCAGTCTTAAAATCAATTTTCCTCCGTTCTAACTCCTTCGAAAAATAGCCGCCGGTGTAGGCGTCAATATGGGCCGTGATTTCTTCGATGTGTTGAACGAGATCGATTTGCTCCAGCTCGTCCTGAGGTGGTTTCAAATAATATTTCGTGATGAGGCGTTTGCGCTCGAAATAAAGCCGTGTGAGATTACTTAAAATTTCGTTGCGCAGTTCGGTCATCAATTTGCTTCGGCTGTCGATGGATGTCTGGTCCGAACTCCAGATCAATTCCGCAAAGTCCCAGCTGATGCTGACATTTTGGTCCCAGGATTTATCGTTGGGACCGATGATAAAATAATCCGGATTATTTGTTCCACCCCGGTCGATATCAATATTTTGATCAATCGATTTACTCATTCCCGCCGATAATTTTGGCATCAAATGGCTAAGGCGCGACTCGCTTTGCCACCGGGCGATTTTTGTCGGATTTAAATCCGCGTATCGGATCGCCTCCCGATGAATCGATTGCAAATCCGGTTCTTCCTTAAAATAATCATTTAGCAAATTCAAATGTTCCGGATCGAGATGAATATTCCGGATTGGGGTCGCCTCAATTTCGAACCCGCTCGCGAGCGGCAGACGATAAGCCCCCGCTGAGGTGACGGTATATAGAATTCCGCCCGCCAGTGGATGAAACGCTAAATTATTGCTATCGGTTTGCACCAATCCGTTTTTCAATTCTTCCCACCGGTTTTCCTGGAAGATAAATCGATAGACCCCCTCCGAAGTTGCGGTAAAAATGCGTGAAGCATCTGGCGCGATGATTTTTGTGATTTCCTGGGATTTCAGCCCGCGCATGGGGAAAGAGGTCCAACTTTTCGCGCTGGCGGAATTTTCAAGAACGCCGGATTGAGTTGCCAACAGAATTTTGTTTCCCTGGTTTGGAAGAATGACAGCATCATTAATTTTATTTACTCGTTCAAACGGTTCTTCATCCAGTTTTTCATCGGGATCTCTTCGTTCACTACCTGCGGGCAACACAAATAGTGTTGTGAGCGCGCCGCTTTTTTCCTCAAGCGAGTAAAGGGAATAAGGCGTAAGGAGTAGGAATGACCGGTCGTCTGTGGGATTGAGAATAATTTTGATAATGTCACCGTTGATAATTTGGCCGGCATTTTGATTCCAAGTTTCTCCACCATCCAGTGTCCAGAAAAGTCCATTGCCGGTGCCGAGAAAAAGAATGTCGGGATCTAGAGGATGAAAGGCGAGCGAGAAGCAATCGCGTTCTTTTTTCTGAGCGGATGAAAAGAGAAGTTCGAAGTGACTACCCAAATCACGACTGACGAAAAGACCTTCGGAGGAAGTAACATAAACGGTATCGGAGTGATGGGGCGAGGTGTAGGCCTGATGAATCTGGGCGCCGGCGGTGTTTTCCGGCAACGTGAACACCTGAGTCCAATGCCGGCCTTCGTCCAGTGTTCGGTAAAGATTTTCCCGGGAGTCCAGGAAGAGAATTTGAGGGGTCACACTCGATATACTCAAAGAACCCAAGTGTGCTTCGAGAACTCCCGAGGAAATTTTCTGCCACGCGGGTGAGCCCTGAGTTTGGGCAAACACCGATGGCGTCGATGCGATCAATAAAACAAAAATCCAGTTAAAAGATAAAAAGTATTTTCTCATGAGCCGGGAGTGTAGTCAGATATTTAATATTTGTCAATAATTTATTTCATTTAAATCAATATCGCAAAGTGCGCCGGAGTTGAGAAATTCGTCCCAAGTTGATACACTGCTTCGCTTTCCTAAAGGGAGATTTCGATGGGCTTTCGCTGCGGCATTGTGGGACTTCCCAATGTCGGCAAAACCACAATTTTTAACGCGCTGACGCAGGGACATGAGGAAATTTCCATTGTCCCGTTTTCCACCATTCATCCCAAAAAGGGCGTGGTGCCGGTTCCGGACGAGCGCTTGGGCGAGCTGGTGCGCGTGCTGCGTCCGAAGCGGGTGGTGCACGCGTTTCTGGATTTTATGGATATCGCCGGGCTCATCGAGGGCGCGTCGCAGGGCGCGGGACTGGGCAATCAATTTCTGTCGCACATCCGCGATGTGGATGTTGTCCTGCACGTTGTACGGTCATTCCAAAGTGAAGAAGCCGTTCACATTCTGGGATCAATTGATCCGATTCGCGATATCAAAATCGTCAACATGGAGCTGATTCTCAAAGACATCGAGACCGTGAATAAGCGAATCCAAAAACTCGAGCAGAAAGGCATGACCAAAGAACACGTGGCGCTTGTCGAGCTGCTTCAGGGCGTTAAGTCGGCGCTTGAACAGGAACATCCGGTGCGTCATTTGGATCTTTCTCCCGAAGATATGCGTCATTTGCGCGACACGCACTTATTTACGATCAAGCCATGCCTTTATTGTATTAATGTAGACGAGAATGATTTGCCCGGCGGCGGCAAATGGGAAAAAGACCTGGTGGCTTTTGCCGAAGCGGATCAGGCGAAAATAGTTTTTATGTGCGGCATTTTGGAGGAGGATTTGTCGAAAATTACGGACCCTGAACAGCGCAAACAAATTATCGAAGATTTTCTGCTTGAACAATCCGGTCCTGCTAAAGTGGTTCAGTTGGGTTATCAACTTCTTGAAAAAGTGACATTTTTTACTTATGACCACGACGAAGTGCGTGCCTGGACGATTCCCTCGAACACAAAAGCGCCGCAGGCCGCCGGTCATGTGCATACCGATATGGAACGCGGATTTATTCGCGCGGAAATTGTCCGGTGGGATGATTTGGTGGCGGCCGGTTCGCCGCAAAAGGCTAAAGAAGAAGGCCATTTCCGCGTGGAAGGAAAAGATTATATGATTCAGGATGGAGATGTGGTTCACTTTAGATTTAATGTTTAAGTATTTTGTCCACTCGCGTTAGGTGCCAGGTTCACGAACCTGGCACCTAAATTTTGCGAGGGACGAGATGCTTTTTCAAGGAGTTAAAATGGGTTTTCGCTGTGGTATCGTCGGATTGCCGAATGTCGGCAAATCTACAATTTTTAACGCGCTCACCAAAGCGGGCGCGGCGGCGTCTAATTATCCGTTCTGCACCATCGATCCAAATGTGGGCATCGTTCCGGTTCCCGATTTGCGGCTCGACAAACTTGCAGAATTGTATCAGCCCGATAAAAAAACCTGCACCACGCTTCAATTCGTCGACATCGCCGGACTGGTGAAAGGCGCCAGCGAAGGGCAGGGGCTTGGCAATCAATTTCTGGGGCACATCAAAGAAGTCGACGCCATTCTTCATGTCGTCCGCTGTTTCGAGGATGAAAATATCATTCATGTTTCGGGAAGTGTGGATCCGGTTCGTGACATTGAAGTGATCGATACCGAATTGTGTCTTCGGGATTTGGATACTCTCGATAAACGTCTGGATAAAACGGAAAAACTTGCAAAGTCTGGCGACAAACTGGCGAAGGAACAACTGCCCGTTTATCAAAAAGTAAAACAGGCGCTTTCGGAAGCCAAGCCGATTCGCAAAATCGATCTGGATGAAAAAGAAAAAGAAATTTTGAATGATCTGCAGCTCCTCACCGTTAAGCCGGTGCTTTATTGCTGCAATGTCGCCGAAAAAGATTTGCCGGCTGGCGGGGCGCTAGTTAATATCGTCCGGGCGTTGGCAGAAAAAGAAGGCGCGAAAGTGGTTGTGATTTCCGGACAAGTCGAAGCCGAACTTGCCGAACTTGCCGATAGTGAACGGGAAAGTTTTTTGAAAGAGATGGGGCTCAAAGAGTCGGGATTAAATCAGCTGATCCGCATCGGTTATGAACTTTTGGGACTGATTACCTATTTTACCGCTGGTAAACAAGAGGTCCGCGCCTGGACGATTGAAAAGGGCATGAAGGCCCCTCAAGCGGCCGGAGTTATCCACACCGACTTTGAGCGCGGCTTCATTCGTGCCGAGGTCATGCGATATGAAGATATTGTTTCCCTAGGCAGTGAAAAGTTGGTCAAAGAAAAAGGTTTGATGCGCGTTGAGGGCAAGGAATACCTCGTTCAAGACGGTGACTGCATGTACTTCCGCTTTAATGTCTAACCCCCTGCCATTAAAAGATTTATAGAAACTGAAATAAGCCCGTACTTCTTATAATCTCCCTTGAGCGTAATTGCCCGTCTATGTTAGAATACCCCCTTCCTTAGGATCTCCTATCACACCTATTTGACAGAAGCTAGATCATATGGAAGAGTTAAGGAAAATTTCCCGGGTCAAAACTTCATAGATGACGCAGAGCTTAAACGTTTTATTAAAGAAATCGTTTGTTTTTACTTTTGTCATTATCTTCGCTCTGTCCGGAATTAATACCGGATGGACGGATACCAGCATCCAGGCAGTTCCCACGCAGAATCTTTCGCTTCCATACGATCTCGGTAAAATTTCAGACTCCTTTCAACCCGTTCCCGGCCATCAAGCGCCGCTTTTGATTCACATCGAAGACGCGCACGCGCATTTCGCAACTCAATCCAAAATTCGCGGTATATTGAATTATCTTCACAAAAAATATGCCGTTAACGCCGTATTTATCGAAGGCGCTTTCGGTCCGATCGATCCGGAGCTTTTTAATATTTTCCCGGATCAGATGATGAATGTAAAAGCCGCCAAACGCTGGATGAAAGAAGGGCAGTTTTCCGCCGCGGAAGTTTTCGGGATCGAGAACGGTTCCAGCGTTGCCTTGCGCGGTGTCGAGAACGCAAGGCTTTACGAGAAAAATTTAAAAGAATTCCGCGAAACACACAAACTTTTTAAAACCCAGCAGCCCATTCTGGACGAATGGAATTCCCGCCTGAAACGCATCAAAGAAAAAATTTATTTGGGCGATCTGAAAAAATGGGATGAGGCGGCCACCCAATTCGCGGCCGGAAAAATCAATATCCTTGAATACACCCATGTGTTGAAAGAGCTTTCGCTAAAACACGCCCTGTCTTTCGAGAAATATCCCGAGCTTCGCAAGCTTTTCGATGTGGAAAACGCCGCCCGAGTTTCACCCGAAAAATGGCAGAAAGAATCGGCGGAAATCGAAAATTTCATCAAAACTCGCATTCCCAAAATAGATCCCGCGCAAAAAATGC
>JACROU010000097.1 GCA_016214265.1 Candidatus Omnitrophota bacterium | reverse complement strand
GTCTTTATTTATGCGGGTGCTGACGCAGCTTGATTTCTTTGAGCTTTATCAGGCGGCCAATACTCCGCTTCTTGATTTGGTGGCAATGAATCTGGTGATGATTCTCATCATCACATTTTTTGTGCCTACTTTTTCGGCCATGATGATCCGGGGAGCGAGCGGATTTTCAGGAGCCGGAGGAGCTGTGCTCGGTTTTGGTGGCGCGATGTTAATCCGGCAGGCGAGTCGCGGCGTCAGAGGTATCAATTTGATGACCAAAAAGCAGGGAGCCGGTTTGGCCAGACAAAGTCTTGGACAAACAGCGGCAAATAAAAGCTACAAGGGGGTGACTTAATGGAAAATCCCGTTATCAAAATCAAGCGGCGTTATTTCGAAGCATTCGGTGATATAGAAAAGGAAAATAATTTTTTACGGAAAATTACTTTGGGACTTGTGTGTCTTGTTTTTGTTTCGAGCGTTCTGCTCTTTTTTTCAGGCAAGAGAATGCCGGTGGTTATTCGTGTTGATGAATTGGGCTCCCATGCGATTAAGGATTTGGCGCTCAACAATGAGCCGGACGCCCACGAGATTGTCGGATTTGCGAAGCGGTTTACGGTTCGATTTACGGGTTACAACTCTTATACGATCCTGAAGGATTTGACGGAAAGTTTTAATCAAATGACATCCCGGTTTCAGAAACAGGCTCAAAGGGGAATTATTGAATCGGGTTTGATTCAAAAGGTGATTGATGCCCGGATCGATACGGAAATCGAATTTAAGGAGGAACATTTGGAACGGGATTCGAAAGAAAATTCGGTGGTCTCGCTTTTGGGTGTGCGCAAAATCAGAGGCTATGGGGATGAAGGAGTAACGGGCAACACGCTTTTCAGGGCGGATTTGGTTCTTCGTAAAGTCTCAAGGACGCGTGAGACGCCGGAGGGATTGCTGGTCGAAGAATACAAAGAAACCACCCTTAACGAACTCAAAGAAAGGAAACAATCATAACCACAATGAAAAAAATCCTAATCCTGATTCCCACAATGTCTTTAGCTTTTAACACATTGCTTTTCGCGCAGGAAAGTAGAGCGAATGATCCGTCTTTTTTGACTACGAGCGTTTCGTCTTCTGATACCGGGACAAAGAACGATGCCAAGATGCAGCAGGAAAGAAAGAAATTCAATCAAACCACAAAGGAAAAAAACCGGATTTACGAAGTGCCTTTAAGAAATGACGTGGTATTTAAACTTCAAACGGCGCTTGGCTATGTTTCGACGATTGAACTTCCGGAGCCGGCTCTCAAAGTTTTTGTCGGGGATCAGAATCTGTTTAAAGTCGGTGTTTATGACAAGGAAGTGCTCGTAAAACCCATTACGGAATTTGAGGATGCCAGGACCAATCTCCAGATCACGACAGAAAATCACCGTTTGAGTTTTGATGTTTCCGTCGGTCCCGGTGAAACGGCGGATTTTATTCTCGATTTTAAGCAGGCCGGTGAAGATGTGATCGCTGAGAATTTGATTCAAAAGAAAGTCGATGAAAAGACCCGCGAAAAGGAAGATGCGCTTGATGCGCGGCAAAAGAATCTGGAAGAAGAAGCAAAAACGTTGGCGAAAGCTAAATTCAAAGAGGAAATTTTAAAAGGCGGGGAAAGCATTCCACTGAAGGAACATTCGGAGCTGGGTGATGTGAGAGCGAATCTCATCTCTCTTTCGCGGATAGGCGATAAAGCATATCTCAAATTTGGTCTCAGAAATCTTTCGAGCAGTCCTTACAAGATTTCGAGAGTGGTTTTGGGATATGAAACCTATGAAAAGACCAAGTTGGGATTTGGGAAAGAATCAAAAGGAGTTTCCGAGATTGATTCCGAATTGGACATTAAAAATCCGGTCGCAAGCTCTGATTATGTTTACGGTGTCTTAAGTTTTGATTTAAAGGCATTAGATAAACATCAAAAACCCGTATTTCTTGTTTTTGAGGAGGATGGCAAAAGAAATTTCAGGATTTCCGGATTTAAGTGGGTAGGAGAAAACAATTGAGCGCTGATAAGCCGATCGAGACGCAGCCGGTGAAGAAGCCGAGGAGCTGGCCCGTAATCCGCCTTGGTCAACACGAGATTAAACTTCCCGTTCTCCTAATGATTATTTTGGGACTCGTCGCCGTAGGGTTTTCTTTCTATGTTTTATACGGCAAAACGCATCCGGTAAAGAAAACGGAGCAGATAGGCGAAAAGCCGCGTGTTTATCAAAACGGTGATTTGCAGGCTGGCATTCAGAGAAATGCAGGTGACTCAAGTATTCGCCGGGACTATCAGGAGAAAACCCGTAGAAGCCGCAATTACGGGTCTGAGATCGCTGCATACGTTTATGAAGAAAAGCAAAAGAAAGAGGAGCCTGACGAGAATGTGCAGGAGAAAAAAGAAAAGCAGAAAGGACTTGGACTTCCGTCAGGCACGAAAATTCCCGCTTACACATCGGGAGCGATTTTCTCGTTTAACGTGGAAGCGCCGGTAAGCGTTGTTGTTTCCAAAGATATTTTGAAAGGTGAGGAAGTAGTAGTTCCCAAAAATTCAAAATTTCTCGGAACCGCAAGCGTTCTCAAAAGCCTGAACCGGATCAATGTTTCATTCAACAGGCTGATTTTTCCGGATGGCCGTGAGCTTACTGTCAGAGCGCTTGCTCTATCGGAAGACGGCTCGAGCGGAATCAAAGGAAAGGTGGACAAGCAGGGCGGAAAAAAATTCCTGAAGGGGATGGCGGAGGCTGTTGTGGGCGGAACAAGTCTATTTACCAATTCCTTAAATACGGGCGCCTATTCGCTTCAGGATCGGCTTCGGGAAAATTTGTCTGAAAATCTTCTGAGTGATGCAAGATCGAATCTGGCGGGGGAAAGAATAGAAACGTCCATAACCGTTGAAGGGTTTACGAGCGTAGAAGTGCTGTTGCTTGAGGGGATGTAATTATGTGCGGTAAAAATAAAATAAAAAGAGAGGAGTAAACAACATGATCAATTATTACCCGAAGGAGAAGATTTTTTCTTTCGATAAGGGATTTAACAATGAGGAAGTGCGGTTTGCATTAAGTGAAACCAAGGGAAAAATATGTGCGGATATCCGTGTTTACATGGTGGAAGCCGATGGAGCAAAGCTGGCGACTCATAAGGGGATTTTTCTCGATGTGGAAAAGCTTACCGATTTCAGGGAGGGAATTGATCAGCTGATTGAGGCAGCCAGGGCAAAGAAGGGTAAGTAGAAGCATGAGAAAAATTCTTTTTTTGTTTTTACTCATGTTTTTTCTTTGGAATTCTTCTGGATTTTGCGAGGAACCAGTATTCCGGGGGAAAGTTTTAAAACTTGAAGAGGTTGTGAATCTCGCCCTTTCAAGCGATCCCCGGATTCTTCTGGTGAAGGCAAGGCTTGATAAGGAAAAAGCGCTTCATGAAGCCGTGATGAGAGGATTTTTCCCAAAACTCAGAACCGAGCTTTATGGGGCGCTTACAAGCGAAGCGAGTAATCGCGGGATTGTTTATTGGACTACCGAAGTCCGAATTCCGGTTTTTGAGGGAGGAAGGCGGCTGCATGAGCTTAAGGCCGAATCACTCAAAATAGACGAGAAACAACTTTATCTGGCAGAAACCGAAAACGAGATTCGTGAAGAGATCAAACTGATTTACATCGGGGTTTTAAAAGAGAAAGAGCTGCTCACGATCAGCCAGAACTGGCTGAGGGAGGTGACTGCTTATTTTGAGATTGCAAACAAATTGGGTGATGCCGAGCTTTTCACGGAAGAAGAAATCCTTCATGTGAAAACGATGCTTCGGGAGGCCCAGTTTGAGCATCTCAAACACAAGGAGGCTTTTGATTACGGCCAGTCACTTCTCAAGGATATTTTGGGTTTGGCACCGGAAGAAAAGATTGAACTTGAGAATCTTGACGCGCTTAAAAAACCAGAAATCGAGAAAGATCAATTTATCAAGTCCATGAAAGAGGGAAATTCGTTCTATAAGATTCTCGATTTGAAAGTAAAGGAAACAGAGGAGGAAAAGAAAATTCTCTTTTCCGAAAGGTTTCCCAAGCTTTCGCTTACGGGACGCTTTCGGGTAGCAAGAGATAACAGTATTGATGAGAATCGTTTTGAAGCGGGAATTCTTGGAAGCTGGAATATTTGGGATTTCGGCGAATTGGGCAGCCGGATCAAGGCGAAGGAATTCGAGGCGGCTTCTTTGAAATCAGAAAATAATTTCCAGATAAAAAATAAAGAAAGGGAAGCGGGAAAACTCATTTCTGATTTGAGAGTGCTGTGGGGGAAATTATCTCTTAAGAGAGCGGCGCTTGATGAGAAGAAAAAACATCATCACGGGGAAATTGTCCGGCTTATGACAGGGGATACCGGAAAATTTCAGGTTATAGACTCGCTTATCGATTTCGTGAAGGCGCGGATGGCGGTTATCGAGGCGGCGTCTGATTATTGGATTCTTGAGGCAAAACTCGAAACATTCAAGGGGGGAAATATGTGAAATTTAGAATCTATCTGTTTTTTCTATTTCAGTTTTTCCTGACGGCTCTCGGCGTGTTCCTGGTGGGTCGCGAAATGATTTTAGGGAAAAATGAAATGATCTCGTGGCTTTGGCTTCTCGGATTCGGGATTCTTTTTTGGAATGTGGTCTATTTGTTTCTCATGAGTGTGTTTTCGTTATTTATTAAACCGGCGATTCTTCCCGGAAAAGAAATACTGAAATATCCCCGGACGGGGCTTTGCTATTTCACCCGCAATGAGGATACCGCTCTTCTATATAAGAGGATTGATTGGAGTATTCAGGGTAATCAAATCCCAAATCTCGATTATTGGATTCTAAGCGACTCCGGTTCCGAATGGGAATCTCCGGAGTTAGAGATGATACGGAAACTTCAAAAAAAATATGGCCACAGGGTTTTCTACCGCCGAAGGTCTAATCCTGTCGAAAGAAAACAGGGTAATCTGCACGATTTTATCGTTGCTCATCCAGAATATGATTTCCTATATATATCCGACGCCGACTCAATGGTTCCTCCAGATACGATTTTAAAGCTTCTCGCGAAAGCAGAACATCCAGAGAACCGGGATATCGCCATTTTTCAAACTTTGATTCGGACCGCTCATGCGAAAACCTATTACGCCCGTTTCGAAGGTATTGCTTCAGAGACCGGTCAAAGACTTTTCTTTAAAACCCATCAAGCACTTTTCGCGAGTTCAATTTCTTTTGGACATCATTGCCTGATTCGAAGAAAAGATTTTGAGAAAATCAAACTTCCTCAGGGGCTTCTATCTCATGATAACTGGGATACTGCCCTATTAGATCAACTGGGATGCCGTGTTGTGTTTCTTCCTGAAATTGAAACATACGATGAAGCGCCTG
>JACROU010000102.1 GCA_016214265.1 Candidatus Omnitrophota bacterium | reverse complement strand
GCAACTAAATTTGAACCTTGGCATGTCGCAACCTGCATAAAAACCGAAACAATATCCTGATTAAAACCGAATGGGAGAGATCCAGAAGGTATTGTGTTGAGAGGTTATAGGACTTGCAAATGAGTTCGCGTTTTGGCTGCAAATGAGTTCACTCTGGAACCCATGCACTTCGATCACCAAAAATAATATTTGAGGAACAACAATTGATATTTCTGTTTGTGCTGCAATGAGTTATACCAAAGTAGACCCTACAGAAAAAGGAACTGGTCGGGATGGGGGGATTTGAACCCCCGACCTCTTGCTCCCGAAGCAAGCGCTCTAGCCAAGCTGAGCCACATCCCGAAGCTGGATATTATAAAATAAAACTGTATCGGAATCTATAATTCGATGTAATCGCCGACTTGGACGTGATGGCGATCAAACCAGCCTTGATTGACCTCGAGAGCGTAACGAACCTTTTTAGCAGAACGGTGGGGTTCTTCGGAATTGGGCTTCATATTAGCGATTTCTTGAATCACTCCCTTTGAATCAATAAATGCGATGCTTAGCGGAATATGTGTATCTTTCATCCAAAAACTTAACATCTTTTCCTGGCCGTAATCAAAAATCATCCCTTCATCCTCTCCCAAAAAAAACCTTCCCTGAAGTCCCTTGGTCTTCTCGGCATCTGAACGAGCCCATTCCACCGTAAGCACAGTTTCTTTTATTCTGATCTTGGATTTTGGTTCTGATGAAAGGGCACAGCCGTTCCCCAGAATCAAAAAAATGAGCAGGGCTATCAGAATTTGTTTCATTCGTGACGGGACTTTTGAACCGTTTTTTTGGTTTGAATCGTGTTCTGCGGACGGTAACCTTTATACAACAAGGCCTGCTCAATCACTTTTTTAAACACAGGACCTGCCACCGTGCCACCGTAATAACTGGGATGCGGATCATCCAAAACGACAATCATACTCACAAGCGGCTTGTCGACTGGTGCAAATCCGATAAACGAGGCTACGAAGTTACTATGAGAATATCCTCCTGTTGGCAGAATTTTCTGTGCGGTTCCTGTTTTACCTGCTACAGGAATTCCTTCGATTTGAGAGGTTTTGCCAGTTCCCTCCTCAACAACCCGTTCCAGAATGCGCCTCATTGATGCGGCAACTTCGGGTTTTACAATATTTTTTTTGACTCCCAGTTTGGTAGTAACAATCTCAATACCCTTATCGTCAATAATTTTGTTCAAAATATGCGGTTTGTAGTAGGTGCCGCCATTTGCGATCACATTCAGCGCCGACAAACATTGAATTGCCGTCGCGGCTACTTCCTGACCGTACGGGATTGAAGCCATCGAGGTTCCCGACCACTGACTGGGAGGACGAACAATACCCACGACTTCGCCCGGAAGCTCTATTCCGGAGATGGCCCCAAATCCGAACTGTTTGATGTAATAATAAAGTTTCTGCGCTCCAAGACGGGCAGCGACTTTAACCGTTCCAATGTTGCTGGATTTAATTAAAACTTCCTGTAAATCCAGGATTCCATAGGGATGAACGTCATGCAAAGTCCGACGTCCAATTTGCCAAATTCCGTGCATGCAATCAAATTTGTCCTCGATATGAACCGCCCCTTCGTTCAAGGCTCCAGTCACCGTTACAATTTTAAATATGGAACCGGGCTCAAAGAAATCAGTAATGGCCCGATTCCTCCGATTCGCTGATGGATAATCCTTCAAATGATTGGGATCATAAGTCGGCCAGGAAGCCATGGAGAGAATGGCGCCATCATTGGGATTCATCACAATGGCCATGCCCCCTTTGGCATTCCATTGCGTGCAAGCAGCATTCAATTCTTTTTCCGTCAGATATTGAATATATTGATCGATGGTCAGAACTAAATGGTATCCGTTCACCGCGGGAATGAGCTTTTCTTCCATCGCCACAATTTCCCGCCCCATCGCATCACGTTTTGTATAACGATATCCTGTTTTGCCCTTCAGATACGAATCAAATTTAAGCTCCAATCCCTCCAAACCATTGTTATCAATACCGCAAAATCCCATTAGATTGGCCATCAACGAGGTGTTAGGATAAAAACGTTTATATTCCGGAACAACACCCACATTCGGATTTTTTAACTTTTTAACTGCTTCACCCTGCTCATCTTTGACACGGCGCTTAAGCCAAACAAACGATTTTTTTTTCGAAAAGCGTTTTACGAGATCCGAATAATTAAGGCCGAGAATCTGAGATAATTGTTTGGCAACAATGAAACGTTCTTTATTCCCCATCAGTCGGGGAACCGCGTAAATAGAAGGAACTCTGAGGGAAGTCGCTAATTCCTTAAGGTTGGAATCATAAATCAAACCGCGTTTGGGTTGAATTTCAATGACAAGATTGTGCTGACGCTTGGCGATGCCGGCCAACTCATCCTGCCGAATCCACGCCAAGATCACAAGCTGAAACGCAATTAGAGCGAACAGTCCAAAAATAAGATACGTTAACAGACGAATCCGGTTGGGTGAAACAGCTGAATTCACCGGGCGGGGTAAGTAACGAAATGGAGAGGATTTAACTGCGGGTTGTTTTTGCTTGAGCCTCTTTAATCCAATTGAGCCAATTTCCAAAGCCTTCCTCCGTTGTCCCAGAAGAAAGCTTCTGGGATGGTTCGATATCTTGAGGCATCAGTTTTACAATGCGAATTTCACGCGGCAATTGAAAATTAATTTTAGCCGCTTCCATCATGGCATCAAGCCGTTTGGGGGATTTTAAATACGCCACTTTAAAGCGCAAGTGCTTTTGTTCTTCCAGAAACTCGCGATAAATTTTTTCTTTGTGATCAATTTCATAGGAAAGACGAACCAAATTCACTTTCTGAGCAACATAGCCCAAGAAAATCGAAATGATGCAGAGACAAAGCAAAAATTTTCGAATCATGATTCAATCAACCTTCTTTCCACAACCCTTAACTTGGCACTTCGTGCTCTTGGATTTCGCAAGCACTCTTCACGAGAAGGCATCACCACTTTACGCGTAATTATGTCTATTATTCCCTCTTTTTCCTTTTCTTTGAAGAGATTTTTTACAATTCTGTCTTCCAAAGAGTGGAAAGTGATAATAGCTAGACGACCTTTAGCTTTAAGAGCTGCCAATGCCTTCGGAATCGCTTCTTTGATAGCACCCAATTCATCATTAACCGCAATCCGTAACGCCTGAAAAACCTTCGTGGCTGGATGGATTTTTCCATGTCGCCCTCCCGCGGATTTTTCAATTAAACCAGCAAGTTCTAACGTTGTGGAAAATGGCTGTTTACGTCTTGCTTCAACAATTGCTTTTGCGAAACGCCGTGACCGGTGTTCGTCTCCATACTTCCAAATAATATCGGCCAAATCCTGTTCTGGCAGTGTATTTAGAAGATCGGCTGCCGTTAACTCCGACTTAAGACTCATGCGCATATCCAGAGGCGCGTCGAGACGAAAACTAAATCCCCGGGAAGGACTCATCACCTGATCGGATGAAAAACCTAGATCCAAAAGAATAGAATCAAATTTTATGGTGGGATATTTTAATATGGCCAGATCAAGATCGCGGAAATTTGTTTCGATTAAATCCAGATGATCGGAGAATCGTATCAGTCGAACCCGAGTACGTTCAAGAGCTTCAAAGTCCTGATCCAGTCCTAATAAGAATCCGCCCGGGAGAATATTTTCAAGGATTGTTTCGCTATGCCCCCCACCACCGATAGTGGCATCTAAAACATTAAATCCAGGCTTTGGATGCAAGTAATGAAGGACTTCATTTTTAAGTACGGGCTCATGCAAAATCAGATTTCCCGGAAGCTTTCTAACGCTTCTTCCTTTGTCTGGAACGTTTCAAACAGAGTCCCCACTCCGACACGTTCCATCATTCGGGAAACTTCAGGACGTATGCGGCAAAGTTTGATATCGCCCTTTTGCGCACGCAATCTAAGAAGTTTCTCGACCAGAATTCCGATTCCAGCTGCATCCATTTTTTTTGCCGACAAAAGATCGATAACAACATTCAAATGTCTGCGACTCATCAACCGGTTTACTTTATTTCGGAGACTCACCACACAAGAGGCACTCAAGTCATCACATCTCAACACATTGATATTGCTTACTTTCCCCACTCGACGCGAGAACTGCATGTTCACCCCCTATTTAAATTTTAGTTTTTTTTATCATCTAATAGTTTTTCGGCCAACGTTTCAAAACTGTCAATTGAAGAACCAAAAAATTGCTGCCATTTTGCTTTCGACCAAATTTCCACTCGATCGGACACGCCGACAATCATGACCTCTTCCTGAATGCCCGCGTAATCAAGTAAATATTGGGGAACCAAAATTCTTCCCTGCACGTCGCAAATCACTTCACAGGCACCTGAAAAATAAAGTCGATTAAACTTTCTAGCTTCCTCACGTGTAAACGGAAGCTCTTTAAATTTTTTTTCCTGCTGTTTCCAATCATCCTCCGCAAACAAAAATAAACATCTGTCTAGACCACGTGTGACGTAAAACTTTTCGGAATATCGCTCTTTGAATATCTCGCGGAAGCGCGCTGGAACTATCAGCCTTCCCTTTTTGTCTATTGAGTGCTCATATTCGCCGTAAAACATCGTCCGCCACTATCCTCCACTTTTCACCACTTTATTAATGGGCGTAGTATATTCACAGGGATAGAATGAGTCAATAGAATATTATTTTGATGATATGACTCGATATGGCACAGGTTAAGGGCAGAGGACTCCTGATGGCTTTACGGGCTCTCAGTTGATTATGATTTAGTTGGTTTTTGGAGAATTAAGCTTCGTAGTACAAGATGCGGGTACAGCGTTCACATAGCGTGATGTTTTCTTGCAGTCTTACTTCATTAATAATTTGCGGACGTAAAAGGAATTGGCAACCACCACAATTTTCACCATCAATTTTAACCAAGGCGACTCCTTCCCGCTTGGCGAGAATTTTCTCGTACAAATCCTTAATTTCATGGGTAACAGGGGTTAAAATATTTATTCTTTCTTCTTTCAACTGTCTGATTTTTTCCTCAGCCCGCCTGCCATCTTCTTCTAAAACTTTTTTTTGTTGATTGGCCTTCATCTCATCTCCAGCCAGCCGTTTTTTCTCTTCTTCTTTTTCTTTGTTTAACTTTTCAACATTGTCCCAATCTAAAAGAATCTTCTCTTCCAACATCCCCTTATCCGCTTTGATACCGGCAATCTGTTCAAGCATCGCGGTATATTCTTTATTGGTCTTCATCTGAGCAAGCTGGCCGTCTAATTTGGCTATTTCTCCGTCTTTCTTTCCCAACTCGAGCTCTTTATCTTTAACACCAAGTTTCGTCTTTATTATTTCTTCTTCAAGAAGATTAAAATGGGATTTTTTTCCTTCAAATTCTTTTTCAATTTCAACGATACGCTCTGGTATTTGAGATACAAAAATTCCCAAATCGTAAATTTCTTTATCCAGAATTTGAACTTTTTTTAGAATTTCTACGTCTTCTTTCACGGATGCCATTTTGGAATACCCTAATAATTGGGTTAAGAAGCTAACACGGAGGGGTTATTATAG
Source organism: Candidatus Omnitrophota bacterium (assembly GCA_016214265.1). Taxonomy (GTDB): domain Bacteria; phylum Omnitrophota; class Omnitrophia; order Omnitrophales; family JACROU01; genus JACROU01. The sequence goes on along the minus strand of JACROU010000102.1, from coordinate 51,776 downwards.
TGAAGCGGTTGGATGCGTCAATTGGAAAGAAAACCGCCTAAAGCCCCATTTGATTAAGATCGGACTCCAATTCAAGAAATTTTGAAATTTCTTCTTCAGAAAGTTTTCCCATTTTATAGAAAAAAGAAGTAAGAGATGTGTCCTGTTTTAAAACATTCTCAGATTGATATTTAACTTCAGGGATCATATCTTTTCTTCTAGCAATCAAATCTTTCACAAATACCTTATTGTCTTCGGGAATAAAGAACAACTCAAATGCCCGAGCACCTTCTTCAATTCGAAGGATTTTCACCACAGCATCAGGGATTTTCTCGCCAAAAACGGCCAGATTAACCTGACAATCTTTAGCAAATGTTCGGGAAAATTGTTCCCATTTTGCTTTGGTTTCAAGCAAATGATAAACCTGTTCTTTAGAATCAGCCGAAGGCCACAATACAACCAAAATAATTGCCCCTTCCTTTTCAAAGGCCAAGGTGGGCTCATTGGCTAATAACCATGAAGGCAGATGAAGGGGTTTGTATTCTGGAAATATTTTTTTAAAAACTGGTTCCAGAATGGCGCCGAGTGCTATATCGTTTTTCTCTTCTGCCTGAATAAACTGAATCTGCATTAAGGTTACTCCACTATCGTAGATAATTTTTGTAAAAATCGGATACGTTCCAAAGAAGACGTTTTGGGCCTGAACTTACCTGTCCGGGTCAACATCAGCGTATCCAAGTTCAGATACGCAGGAACTTCTTCGATAAAATTTTCGGAATAAAGATTGAGTGGAATAGCACCCAAACACCGGATCGGAAGCACCAGAAACTGCGAAACAATGCTTGCAAAACGGGCGAAAACTTTTTCCACCTCTCCTTGCGTCATATGCGCATTAAAAATGATTACTGTCTCTAGCTGCCGGTTAATGTAGTAACAAGATTTTATAATTTTGTAGGCGTTCTTCAAATCTTCAATTTGGGGGCGGATTACCAGAATCAATTGATCGAGTATCCGAATTGTTTGCTCAAAACCCGAAATATTGCTTCTCAAAAGATCAACGGTAACCAAGGAACCAGAAGGTAGAATATGAGAATCTGCCATTCCACCGACCGATGAATCTTCAAAAATTTTTCTGTCCGGCCAGTGAAGCCAGAAGTAATTATCCGAAAGCTTCATCCTCTCAGAAGAATACCCTTTGCCACTTAATAATTTACCTGCGATTTTTAAATCGTCTGTTGTCGGAGGGTTAGTCGCGAAATACCGGTTTTTGTAATAACTGGAAAGGCAGAAAGGAAAAAGAAGGTTCAGCGCAAAGGTCTCCTCCTCACTCAAAGGAGAACAAAGGCTGATCACCTGGGTATCCGGAATTTCCGGACTTTTTGAGGTCAATTCCGTGGGAGAACTTTCTTGAGATTTAGATAAAAAAACGCCTAATACGTCTTTAAGTTCTGTTTTAGATGTTGACCGAGCTTCGCTCATTGAGTATCTCTTCAGGCATTCTGGAAATTACGATAACAGAGTCAATTCCACCGTACGGATTTGGCTCTGAGACACTGTTTTGAGGGTCTACTGTCCATTCTCCATCTACAATAAACTTATAGCGATATCTTCCGGGTGCGAGTGGAATAAATTTTTCCCAAATTCCCCTTTGCAAATCAGTTGGGTCAAGCGCTTCATTAACCCAATTATTAAAATCACCAGCAACCTGCACCAACTTTGCATGAGGATCATTATAGCCCAAAATAACCCCATCTGTCAGCAGTGCTGGAAATTGCAAAGTGTCCTGCTTTAAGGATGTCGCTTCACCCCATATTTTATCCGCTGTAGAAATTTCAATAACAGGATCATCTGGAAGATTAAAACTGTCAGCAATTTCGGTTCTGGTTTCATTAAACGAAATTGGAGATTCCGTCTCAGCGGCCTGATAAGATTCAATCAGTCTTGTCACGCTTCCCCGCTCAATTAATTCTGAGGCCAAATTCATATAATCGCGAAATCCAGTACTTTTACGGTCAAAATCACAAACAGACATCCCCGCCTGAGCCGCCTCGCGAAGCCGTACATTTTGATTAATGGTCGTGCGGAGCAGCTGATCCTTGAAAAACAACTGAAGTTCAGAAAGAATCTTCCGACTGAAATTGGAGCGGCTGTTAAACAGCGTAAGCAGGGCATGGGTTGTAATATGGTGCTTTAGTGTTTCTTCAATCAAATCGACGGTCTCGCGGATTTTTTTCAATCCCTGAAGAGAAAAATAGGAGGGCTCTACAGGAATAAGCAATTCATCCGCGGCACGCAAAGCGTTAAAGGTAAGCAAACCCAAATTAGGAGGACAATCAATAATGACAAAATCATAATGAGACTGAACTGTTCTCAGCTTTTCCATTAATTTCTCTTCGCGGCCATAAACTCCGGCAAGCTGCTGTTCAATCGCACTTAAAATGACATGGGAGGGCACTAAATGATGATTTTCATTAATTCGTAAAATTACTTCTTCCAAAGAAGCCTGATTTTCACGAGGGCTCAATACGTCATACAACGTTTTATTGAAATTCTCAACGTTATATCCAAGCCCAAGAGTAGAATGTCCTTGAGGATCTAAATCGACAAGCAGTGTTCTTTTTCCTAAAAAGGACAAACTGGCAGATAAATTTATAGCTGTTGTGGTTTTGCCACAACCTCCCTTTTGATTAGCAATCGCGACAATTCTCATAAGCCCCCCACTTTGCAAACAATAATTAACAAATAATTAAATAGTGTTAGGTTTTTCTTCATGCTGAATCTGTCGTTCTTCACTAATACGCGATTTATAATAACCGTACATATTTTTCTTCAATGCAGAGATAAAAGCTTCTACCACCTTCGGATGGAACTGTTCTCCAGAATTCGCATTAAGCTCTCCCAAAGCGTATTCCAACGAAAATCCTTTTTTGTAACAACGTGTGGATATCATAGCATGAAATGCATCTACAACAGAAACAATCGAGGATTCTATTGGAATTTCACTTCCTTTAAGTCCGCGGGGGTATCCTTTACCATTGTAAAACTCATGATGACACCGGACGATTTCAACCACATCCTTGAAATCAGTCAACGGTTCTAAGATCTTCACGCCTTTGTCGACATGCTGCTTCATAATCAGCCATTCTTCAGGAGTTAATTTGTCTTCTTTTTTTAAAATCGAATCAGGGATACCGATTTTCCCAACATCATGAAGCCGCAGGCCGGCGATCAATATGTCACGCTTTTTCCCAGACAAATCAATACCAAGCTCTTCGGCCGTCATAAGACCTAATTTTTCCACTGCCTCAAGATGACCGAAGGTGCTGTCATCTTTTTCTCGAACTTCACGAGCCAAAGAAAGCATAATTTGAAAATAAGTCTCCTGCTCTTTCTTTCGAAGACGTTTAATTTCAGCCAGTTTTTCTTCCAATTGACGATTTCTGTCAATCAGCTGCGATTGAAACTCCGTGTTTTTGATTGTCATTGCCGCATCACTGGCCAGCGTGTGGAAGAAAGATAATTCTTCGTGCGTAAAATCATCCCTGTCTTTCTTCTCGCCAAGAATTAAAACCCCCAACAATTCCCCCTGATAAAAACTGGGCACACACACCGAGGCTTTAATCGATTTCATAGAATCAAAAACTTTCTTAATCTTAATCCCTCTGCTCGACTCTTTACTTTCAACAAATTTCTCTAAATGACTCAGAAGAAGAGCGTCTTTGTATAGGTGGGGTTTTTTCCCTTTTCCCATGAATGAAAGAATTAAGGGATGATCAGAGTCGATACGGATTAAGTGAACTGGCAGTTTTGATTCTCCGCGGGAATCAATAAAAGTATAACGCTGGCGAACTGTGTCAAAAACAAGAATGCTAGCATGCGTAAGTCCAATTTCTTTCGCGATAAAACGCACGATCATACGAAGCAGATTATCCGGATTCTTAAACCGGACCATACTCTTGGCAGCATTTTTGAGGGCTTCTGGATAATTAATCATATTCTCTTATTTGTTATGCGACATCCGAGATTTTCTGATGCACATCTTTTTCCAAATATTCCAAACTGAGTGGTTTCGTGATGTAGTTATCCGCCCCAATTCTTACAGCCTCCTCAATTTTCTCCGTCGTTTCAATCGCGGTCACCATAATAACCTTGATTTTGGGATACCTACGCTTTACCTCTTTAAGAACCTGTATTCCATCAAGCCCCGGCATCTTGATATCTAACAGACAAACATCTGGCTGTTCAACCTCAACTTTCCGAAGCGCCTCTTCACCCGACAAAGCTGTGCTTACCTTGAAATTTCTTTCTTCAAAAAAAATTCTGAGAAAATCGCATATCTCTTCTTCATCATCCACAACAAGTAATTTCAACATGATATTATTCCTCCTTGCTTTGATTTTGATCGATGTAAGCGCCCTGATAAGATACTTTTTCATCAAACACGGGCGTCGAAAAAATAGGCTGCTTTTCATTGGTTTCAGGCACTGGGAGTAAGATAGTGACTTCTGTTCCTTTATAGGCCTCACTCTCAATCGTGATGTAGCCGCCATTTCTCTGAACAACCCGTTGCGTCACAAACAGTCCCAACCCAAGGCTGTTCTGTTTCGTTGTGAAAAAAGGATCAAAAACACTACTTAAGTGTTCTTTTTTAATACCACAACCCGAATCTTCTACTTTAATTTCAATACTTTGATCCCGCTCAGAATAATCCACCAAGACCTTGATCACACCATCCCGTTCAACAGATTGGACGGCATTCAAAATAAGATTCAGGAAAACTTCACGGAACTCCTCGACATGCCCCTTAATCGCTGGGAGATTCGGACTGATCTCTTTTATAATCCGCACGTGATCAATCGAGGTTTGATAGGAAATTAATTCAAAGGTGTCATCAATAATCTCACGGAATGAAAGAGGGGCTTTTTGCTCAGGACTTGATTTGGAAAACACAAGAAGTTTCCGCGTTATTTCAGCCGCACGCGTTGTCTGCTGGACGATCATTTTCAAATCTTCCTCAGCCTTGGCAGTCAGAAAATTCTTATCTCGATTAAGAAGTAGCATCTGCGCTTTTCCGGAAATAATCGTCAACGGATTATGAATCTCATGGGCAATTCCCGTTGCCAACTGCTCAATGGCAGAAAATTTATTGGAATGAACCAGACGCGACTGAAAATCCTTCAACTCTTCATACCGCTGTTTCATTTCATTAAAACGAATCGCGTTTTCCAATCCGAAACTGATCCTGCCAGAAAAATCGTGAAGTAATTTCAACTCATGAGGAAGATATGGAAGATGAGAAGGTTTTGAGCTCAGCGTAATAAACCCGATAACTTCTTCCCCATAAAAAACAGGAATTACTACCTGCGCACGAAGCAATTCAAAATCGGTATTGAACCGAGATGCTTCCGGCCAGCTCACCCGTTTCAACACATCAAATCGCAGTACCGGAAAAGAGGACTCCCGAAGTTTATTGATGAGCGGTGAATCTTTTTCAAAACGAATTTTCCGAGTCTCGCGAAAATTAAACCCGGCCAACGCTCCCGGAACAAATTCTTTTTGCTTCTGATCATAAATCAGAAACGCAACGTATTTAACATGAAGCAAATCGCTCAAGGTATTCACTAAGAAATTAGAGAACTCTTTAAGATCAAGGCAGGACACCAAATGATTTGTCGAATGAATCAATTGCGTATGAAAACCGATTCCCTTTTTGAAAAAGAATTCTCGAAAAAGATAATTAACAAACTGTTCAATAGGTTTATAAGTGATTAAACAAACAAGGATGACGATACCGACATCAGCAGCATGATTAACTGAAGATTTAATTGGAAGGAAACTGAAACAAATTGTCTTGATCTGCAAAATAGCGACTGAAAGAAAGAAAAGAGCCAACAACATCAATCCTTTTTTCAACGCGATCTTGCGTTTCCTCAGATAGAGCATAGGCCTCCTTATCAAGTTGATAGCCTATCACTGCTACTTCGGGAATGTTGCGAAATTCGGTATAAGAATAACCGACTATGACTTCAATGTCAAATTAACGGCAGGAAAATTGATAACTGTAGGAAAACAAGCGAGTTAGCCCTGTTTTCCCACCACATCAACACAACGATCACATAAGGTGGGGTGTTCTGTGAAACGGTCTACCTCAAGGGAATAGTTCCAGCAACGCTCGCATTTCTTGCCTGGGGCTGGAAAAACCTCCACTTGAACAGGGAAGGACGAAGAATCTGAAGGAAGCACAAGAGACGCCGCTTCCCCCGCGACTACGGAGCTGGAAACCTTGACTTCTGAGACGATAAAAATGGTTTTAAGGTCGTGCTGATACTTTTGGATCAAGTCAGCCAGCTTCCCCGCCTTGACCGAAACCGAGATACTGGCCGCCAGAGAACTCCCTATTTCGCCTTTTGAGCGCTTCTCCTCGATTTTAGAGTTCACCAAATCACGAAGCGCCAAAAGGTCTTCCCATTCCTTAATCTCACTCTTCTTGATCCATACTTCCTCAAACTCAGGCCATGCGGAGGCATGAACATTCTTCACGTCCTTTTCGATCGAAAAAGATTTCCAGGCCTCCTCCGCCGTAAATGGAAGAATGGGCGCAAGAACTTTGACCAGAATCCTCAAGATGTGAAAAAGAGCTGTTTGTGACGAACGACGCCGGGGATCATTTTGAGCAAACGTGTACAACCGATCCTTCAAAACATCCAGGTAAAAATTGCTCAGAAATGTCGTCGCGAAGGAGTGAACGGTCCGGTAAATTTCGTGAAACCGAAAATGCTCGTAGCTGTCCGTCACCTCGTGAAGCAGAGTCATCGCTTCCGCGACCGCCCATCGATCCATCGCCGTCATTTTTTCAAGACTAACAGAATTCTTTTCGGGATTAAAATCCGCGAGATTTCCGAGCAGATAACGGAACGTGTTTCGAATCCGGCGATAGGCTTCCACCATCCGTTCCAAAATTTCTTTCGACAGCCGCACATCCACGCTGTAATCCACGGACGAAACCCAAAGCCGGAGCACATCCGCCCCGCTCTGCTGAAATATCTGCTGCGGCGCAATCACATTCCCCGCCGATTTCGACATTTTCTTTCCTTCCCCGTCGACCACAAATCCGTGAGTCAGAAGACCTTTGAATGGCGGAAATCCGTCCAGCGCCGTTCCCGCGATCAAGGAAGTTTGGAACCAGCCCCGATGTTGATCAGAGCCTTCCAAATATAAATCCGCGGGATAAGAAAGAACTGAGTTACCTTTCAAAACCGCCTGAGCGGAAACGCCGGAATCAAACCAGACATCGATAATGTCCGTTTCTTTGTTAAATTTTTTTTCGCCGCATTCGCATTGAACGCTTGCATCCACAAATTTTTCGATGGGCTCTTCAAACCACGCATCCGCCCCGCTCACCCTAAAACTTGCCACAATCTTTTCACGCGAACTAGGTGAATAAACGACCTTTTGACAACTCTGGCATGTCATCATCGGAATCGGAACGCCCCAGTAACGCTGGCGCGACAAACACCAATCCGGCCGCGACTCCATCATCGAACCGATGCGGTTCTTGCCCCAATCCGGTGTGAACTCAATTTTTGACGCGATCGCGTCCAACGTTTTTTTGCGCAGATTTTCGTGATCAATTTTCAGGAACCACTGATTTGTAGCGCGGAAAATAATCGGATTTTTGCATCGCCAACAATGAGGATAGGAATGCTGATGATCCTGTGTAAAAAGAAGCGCCCCGCTTTCTTTCAATATCTGGACGATTTCTTTGTTGGCTTTAAACACGTGCGAGCTTTGGCAAAGAGAAAACTCTGAAGTAAAACGTCCTTTTGAATCGACTGGTGAAAGCACCGGCAATTTAAATTCGCGACCGACCTGATAATCCTCTTCTCCGTGTCCGGGCGCAATGTGAACAACGCCGCTGCCATCCACGCTGGAAACATAACTGGCGGTTACTGCAAGAGACGGTTCAGTGCCAAACGGACGCTTCGCCTGAAGCCCCAGAAGATCTTTCCCCTTCAACGTTCCGAGCTGTTTTACACTCTGCCAATTCATTTTAGCCTGAATCGAAAGAAGTAAATCTTGGGCGAGGAGAAACACCTTTCCGTCCACCTTGGCCAGCAAGTACGTCAAATCCGGATGAAAGGCCATCGCCACATTCGCCGGAAGTGTCCACGGCGTCGTCGTCCAAATTACGACATAGACTTGATCTTTTTGTCCGGCAAGCTCAAAACATTTTGCATTCACCGGAGAAGATTTTTCAGGTAAAAGTTCAAACGCGACATAAATCGACTGAGAGGTTTTGTCCTCGTATTCCAGCTCCGCGTCGGCCAGCGCTGTTTCGCAGTCAAAACACCAGGGCACCGGTTTCAGCGCCCGGTAAATGTATCCGGTCTCATACAGTTTCAGGAAACTGTCAGCGATCGTGGCCTGATACGCGAAATTCATCGTTTTATACGGATCAGTCCAATCCCCGAAAATGCCGAGTCGTTTGAAATCCTCGCGTTGAATCGAAATATATTTCTCGGCATACTCGCGCGCCTTTTTGCGAAACTCCACACGGTCCACGTCTTCTTTGCGCTTGCCCATTTCTTTAAAAAGAGCGTGCTCAATCGGAAGCCCGTGGCAGTCCCAGCCCGGAATATAATGCGTATCAAACCCGCGCATGGTTTTGTATTTGACGATGATGTCCTTCAGAACTTTGTTGAGGGCGTGCCCGATATGAATATTGCCGTTCGCGTACGGCGGCCCGTCGTGAAGAACATATTTCGGCCGGCCATTGGATTTTTTTCGAATCGAGGCATAAAGAGATTCCTGCTCCCATTCTTTGAGCCACTCCGGCTCACGGACAGGAAGATTGCCTTTCATCGGAAACAGTGTGTTAGGCAGAAAAACGGTATCTTTATAACTCTTTGGTTTTTGTTCCATGAGATTTCGAATCCGGGAAGGATTTAAATTTTCTCTATCACTTTTTCAATTAATCGGTCCAGTTTCGGACCGGCAGCTTCGGCTGTGGCGATAATATGATCGATATCAACCGCTTCAAGCGCATCCGGCAAACACAAATCGGTAATCACGCTGATGCCCAATACTTGCAGGCCCGCATGCACCGCGACAATCACTTCCGGAACCGTTGACATGCCGACCATATCCGCGCCCCAACTTCGCATCATTCGGTATTCCGCGGCCGTCTCGAGATTCGGGCCCGTCACTCCGATATAAACCCCTTTTTTCACCGAAATTTTTTCTTCCAACGCGATTTTTTCGGTGAGCTGAATCAAGCGCTGGTTGTAAGGCTCAGACATATCCGGAAAACGCGGACCCAGTTTTTCGTGATTTGGACCGATGAGCGGATTTAGTCCGGTGAAGTTAATATGATCGGTGATAATCGCTAAATCACCTTTGCCAAACTGCGGATTCATACCTCCCGAAGCATTGGACACAATTAATGTCTTTACGCCAATCGCTCTCATCACGCGGACGGGAAACGTCACCTGCTTCAGTGAAAACCCTTCGTAAACATGAAACCGGCCTTCCATCGCCATCACTTTTTTTCCGGACAACATTCCAAAATCCAATTGCCCGGCATGAGATTTCACAGTCGAAGCCGCAAAATGCGGGATTTTTTCGTACGGCACTTCCTGTTTGGATTTAATATTGGCGGCCAATTTACCAAGCCCGGTTCCCAAAATCAACCCGACTTCCGGTGTGAAATTGCCCGTTTCTTTTTTCAAAAAGGCTGTCGCCTCTTCAGTTTCCTCCAGCAATGTCGGCTTTTCCGGACGATTAGCTTTTTCAGCAATTAAATTAGAGCTCATTTTGAATCTCCACAAGTTTGATGCGGCTATTTTCCCCGCGAACAATATCCACGCGGGTTTTGGGCACATCATATTTATCCGCTAAAAGCTGAATCAACTCTGCGTTAGCTTTTCCCTCAATGGCCATCGATTTAAGATAGGCGATAAAACTATTTTCCTCAACTTCAACCAATTTGCGAACTTTTGATTTCGGCTTTACCGTCACTTGAACTTTCATATTGTTCCCTTCTAAGATCGAAGCGCAAGGCTTAGATCATATAAACTGCCGACAATAAATATTTTGATAAAATAAATTGCAAGTGCCGCGATCAACGGTGAAAAATCCATCCCCATCGGAGGAATGATCTTTCGGATTGGCGCCAGCACCGGTTCAGTCACGCGCTCCAAAAACTGCACGATCGGATTAAAGGGATCCGGATTCACCCACGACAAGAGCGCACGAATTAGAATAATCCAGAAATAAATATCCAAAATCATTCCCAAGATCATCGCAATTGCTTTGATAAAATTGGCAAACAAAAACATCACGACACCGCCTTTCCAAGCTGCTCACCACGTTTTACAGCCGCATCAATCGCTTTTGAAAATAACGCGGGAAATTTATTATCGAACAAAACCCCAAGCGCTGCTTCGGTAGTTCCACCTTTTGAAGTCACCTGAGCCCGGAGTACAGCTGGATCTAGCTGGGAACCAGCTGCCAGAATCGCCGCCCCCTTTGCCGTCTGTTTGGCCAGTCGAACCGCCTCGCCGGCTGAAAACCCGCGCTTTAAAGCCTCTATCATAGCAAGTTCCATCAAAAAGAAATAGTAGGCAGGCCCGGAGCCAGAAAGCGCCGTCACCGCGTGAAAACGGGATTCCGGAAACACCATCACCTCACCACAGCTTGAGAAAATTTTACCGGCGACGGGTAGCAATGCTTTATCACCTGTGATTGCGGTAAACGATTCCCCGACAGTAGCGCCCAAATTCGGCATCGCCCGCACCACAATCGCTTTCGAGCCAAAATGCTTTTTGATCGTCTTCACGGGAACGCCCGCCAAAATAGTGATGATCGCCGGATTCTTTTTAAACTGGGATTTTAGAGCAGCCGCCGTTTCGGGAAGATTTTGAGGCTTGACCGCCAGCAAAATCAAATCCGATTTCGCAGCAATTTCTGCGGCGCTTTTGGCAGAGTGAATTTTAAGTTCTTTGGCCAAACTCGAAGCTTTTGCACTAATAACGTCGTAAGCCAAAATCCGAGAAGGACGAAATAGTTTTTTCTTCAGAATTCCACGCAAGATCGCAGACCCCATATTGCCAACGCCGACAATTCCGATTGTTTTTATCTTCATTTTCTCTCTCCAAAAACGATCCTACCAAGCCGCAGGATGGTGGCTCCCTCATCGATCGCGATCCGGTAATCGTCACTCATCCCCATCGAAAGCTCCGACCAGTCCAAATCCGGATAATGCGTTTTCATCTTTTTTTGAAGCTCACGAAGCAATGTAAATGACGCGCGAATTTTTTTCACATCATCTGTGAGAGGCCCAATAGTCATCAACCCGTGAATTTTAAGATGCGCAAAACGCGTCATCTCACCCACAGCATCTTCCAACTCTTCCGGTTTCAGGCCAAACTTGGACGCCTCCCCGGAGGTATTGACCTGAATCAAAACGTCCGCCACTACATTCAATTTAGCGGAAACCTTTTCGATTTCTTTGGCTAAATGCACGCTATCGACAGAGTGAATTAATACGACCTGGCCAACGACTTCCTTTACCTTGTTCGTCTGAAGATGCCCCACCAGATGCCATCGGACATCCGGCGGAAATTGCTGCTTCTTCTGAATGAGTTCCTGAACCCGGTTCTCGCCAAACTCCCGTTCACCCGCATCATAAGCCTCACGGACGCGGTTTTCATCAACCGTTTTGGTGACCAACACGAGGCGGATTGGCGAGGCCTTTCGCCCTGAGGCCGCTCGAGCCGACTCAATTTCAGCTCGAACCTTTTTGATGTTACTGGATACCATTTACTCAATCACCCGTTTTTCGGACTTCATAAAACTTTCGGCATTGCTTTGGAGCCGCCTGGCTACTTTTGAATGAATCAGCACCAGATCAAACACATTGTCCATACGGCCGTAGGTTCCGTTCAATTCCCGGGACGGATATCCCAGATAAAGAATCTGCGGTTTGGCGCCTCGAAAATAAAGGTTCACAAAATTTTGTTTCATGCGAATGCCAACACGATCGTCTTTCCAATCTTTATCGTCCAGAAACTCACCGGCAACAACAGTTCTCAAGAGTTCCAAATAGGCATTAGCAAGCACCGGCTCGACTGGATCTTTTTCGTGTGCGGAACCTTTGGCAAATTTCCAGCTGGCACCCTCGCGCACGATATTAAATTCTTTTCCGGCGTAACTGATCTTAAATCCGCTCACGTCCTCCGGCTCAAAATTAAAAACTAACCGGCGGCGCAGACTCAGCAGATTCCGGTCAAAGGCTTTCCATAAATCTTCGGAAATTAAAAAAATCTGGGTCGCACCTTCCCATTTTGCGTAAAAAAGTGGTTTGAGGGGAACCTTGTTGCCCAAAACCAACACCATTTTTTTTGAAGAGCGCGACATTCCAACAGTCAACTTAACCGCAGGGGTTTTAAATCCGTAAGCCGCTCCGTCCTCTTCCGACTCAAAACTGTCTTCTTTTTTACCGTATCGAAGCGCAGCAACGATTCCCTTGGCCACCATTTGATCAGCCTGCGTTTTTACCGGACTGGTGATATTCCAAATTTGCTCCTGCCTTTTCATCACGACAGCGGGATTTCCCAAACGATCAAAGACCAGATAATTAATCTGATCGCTAACCGAATTCGGAAGAAGCACCTCGCTTTTCACCAGCTCTCGAAGCGCTTCCTTTTTGTCTTCCTGCTGAATATTCAGGTATAAAAAAGCCAGGCCGAGTGCGATAAAAATAACAAGGAATGAAAATGTTCTTACAGCTTTCATCGACTTTTTGAATTGACCCTTCGGGTCCAGTTCACAAGCGCTCCGATGAGCAAAATAAATCCGGGCAGATAAACTGTCGGCAGCCAGAAAAGAAGCTGCTGATCTTTCGTCTGAAGCACTAGCGGCGTGTCAGGCCGTTTCCGGTCCCGAATGCTCACTAACGCTTTTTCACCGGCCAGCCAGGCCATCGTGTTCAACATTAAATCTCGATTTCCGGAGACGTTGACGTTACCGTTGGAAATAAAATCAGAGTCGCCAAACACCACTATTTTGCTTTTGTCTTTTACCGCGACGCAGGCGATCGGCACCGGACCTTTCATATCTTTGGCCGGATCCATAAATGCTTCGCCTTTTTGCAGCAATTCCAAATCCGTCTCGGCCCAGCTGGAACTGGACGTATACGCCAGCGGCTTAACCTCAATTCCCTTCGCGAGCGGCTCGGCCACGCTGACGGAACGCGAGACGGGCAAAAACGAAGCTAGCGAAAAATCTTTCGTGATCGGATGATCCTGATACTGCGTAATCACAGGCACCAGAAAATCCGAACCCAACGCTTTGCCGAGCTTGTCAACAATGATGTCCTGCCCCAGATGAACGCCGTGAATCTGAACCCATTTTTCGAATTTTTTGAGACTGCCGGAATCTACCGGATCGACCAACAAAAGCAGGCTTCCGCCTCGTTTCAAATAATCATCAAGCCGTGCAAGCTCATTATCCTGAAAATCAGTTTTCGGACCCGCCACAATCACAGCAGAGGCTTGGTCAGGAACGTCTTTTTCTAAAATCGCCAACTTTTCAACTTTGTAATTTTCGTCCCAAAGCCGCTGAACCAGAATGGTGAGCCCCTTACTTTTATCACTCGCCAGCAACGACTCTCCGTGCCCAGTGACAAAATAAATTTTCTTTCGCTCATTGCGAATGACGCGAAGCATGGCGTTCGTGATCTTTTCCTCATCCACTCCCTGAAAACGCTCCCGGCGATTGCGGAATTCCACAATCACGGTTCCGTACGCATCAATACGAAATTCCTTTGTTTTAGAAGGAGATCGGTCGGGATCAATAATCTGAACGTCTAGTTTGCGAAGCGCAGATTGATAACATTTCATGAGCTCCTTAAACTGTTCCCGGTCACCGCTGTCCGTCCGGAAAAATCCGTATACATTTACAGGCTCATTTTTTATTTCTTCTAACACCTTCGCCGTCACAGGACTGAGCGTAAAAATTCCGGATTGGGTTAAATCAAAGCGGATATTCCAAAAAGAAAGCACTCCGTAGGCAAACATCAAAATAGAACCCAGAAGAATAAGGCTTACAGAAAGATGAAAGCGCCCCAAAAATCGGAATCGGGAAAGATCACTTCTCATCGTTTTAAGGTCCGGGATTCCAAGCTTAGTTGTGTGGCATACAGAAAAAAGGCTGTGAGGAAAACATAGTAAGCAATATCTTTTAGGTCAACAATACCTTTGGCGAGGCTTTTGTAATGTTCCATAATTGAAAAATTAGTGAGCCAGTGCGCTTGCGGAATATCCGAAAAAGTTTCGAGCATCCCGATCATCCAGAGAATAATCAAAATACCAAAGCTTAAAATCGAGCTGATCACTTGATTTCCCGTCAGACTCGAGACAAAATTTCCGCACGCGATAAAACAAGCGCCAAGCAAAATCAGTCCTACAAATCCCGTCAACACGGCGCCCCACTCAAAATATCCACCCACACACCGGATTAAAAACGGAAACAAAAGCAGAGGAAGAATCATCAGAAAATAAAGCGTTAGATTAGAGAAAAACTTCGCGAAAATCACTTCGTGATCACGGATAGGAAATGTCAGCAATAGTTCCAAAGTCCCTGATCGTTTTTCTTCGGAGAATGAACGCATGGTAAGAATTGGCGAGAAAAAAAGCGCCAGACAAGCCACATTCACAAAGAGCGCGGACAAGACCATTTCTGTTAAATTAAAAGCCACCTGCGGCGCGTTCGGAACCGACTTCCACTGCTGAGACAGTACGGAAAATGAGGAAACCAGCGCCACAAAAAAGTAGCTCGAAATAGCCATAAACACAGCCAGAATGATGTAGGCAATAAGTGAGTGGAATGTATTTTTAACTTCCTGAGCGTAGAGAATCCAAATACGTTTCATGACTTGACCAGTTTTAAGAAAATTTCCTCAAGCCGCACGTCTTCTTCCGTAAGCTCGAGAAGTTCGATACCATCGCCAATCAGCTTCACCGCCATTTTCGGCTGTACTTCACCGTCCCCTTTTGTCTGAACCCGGAAATAAAACGAATCGTTCGTTTCAATATCTTTTTGAACAGAGATAACTCCGGGGATAGATTCCAGCACCTCAATAATTTTTGTTTCGTTACCGCGCACCCCAACGCGGAACGACCGCCCCACTGCAAGACGATGATTCAAGTCCTCGGGACTACCGCTGGCAACAATCGCGCCGTCATTCATAATCAATACGCGGTCCGCAATTCGCTCCACTTCTGAAAGAAGATGCGTGGACATAATCACACAGGAATTTTCTTTGATATGCGCAATCAGACTCCTAATTTCCACCGTCTGCTCGGGATCCAATCCGGAGGTCGGTTCATCGAGCAAAATTAATTTAGGACTTCCGATCATGGCCTGAGCCAACCCAACCCGCTGACGGAATCCTTTCGACAAAGTGCCAATTAGCTTTTTCTGGACTAAGCCCAACGAAAGATAATCCAGGAGACGATTCACATCGGCCGCAAGCTCTTTTCGACCCAAACCGCGAATACCGCCGACGAAATTTAAAAACTCCCGTACGCGCATCTCGCGATAGAGCGGAACATTTTCTGGTAAGTAACCGATTTGGCGGCGGGCTTCGAGTGAGCGTTCGCGCATCGAGTGGCCCATCACCCAAATATCACCTTGAGTGGCGGAAATAAATCCGGAAAGCATACGAAGCGTGGTGGTCTTCCCCGCTCCATTGGGGCCCAACAGTCCCACAATTTCATTCTGACCGGCATCAAACGTCAGTCCCGAAACTGCTTTAAACGCGCCAAATTCTTTGACGATATTGCGCACCTTGAGTACAGGGGCGATGGTCATGCTTTTTTCACTCTCGCAAACTTGCGCTTTCCGCATTGAATGGTAATTTCGTGGGCCAGCGAAACCGTTTCATTCACGTTTGAAATTTTGATTTGATTGATCTTGACCCCGCCCTGCTCGATCATCCGGCGGGCTTCCATTTTGCTCGAAACAAGCTGGAGTTCGAAAAGGAGCGGCACCAAATCTATCGCGTCGCCCTCTCTTAATTTGGAACGATCCACGGTAACAAGAGGCATATCCTGCGGCATTTGTTTATCTTTAAAAATCCGGTCGAATTCCAGGGCGGCTTCATCTGCTTTTTTCTCTCCGTGATAAAGCGAAACAATTTTTTTGCCGAGCGATACCTTAAAATCGCGCGGATGCATTTGTTTGTGCCGATCAACGGTCGCCTCATCCCAACCTGTCAGGTATGTCGCGTACCGAACCATCAGACTGTCCGGAATTGACATCACTTTTCCAAACATTTCCGAGGGCTCATCTTTCACACCGATATAATTACCGAGCGATTTCGACATTTTCTGAACACCGTCGGTGCCTTCGATAATCGGAAGTGTCATCACGATCTGAGGCGATTTGCCGTAAACGCGCTGAAGCTCACGGCCCACCAGTAAATTAAATTTCTGATCCGTGCCACCCAGCTCCAGGTCAGAGTTAAGCGCTACAGAGTCATATCCCTGAAGCAGCGGATACAAAAACTCTAAAAGAGCTACCGGCCGATTGGATTCAAACCGTTTTTTGAAATCATCGCGCTCAAGAAGACGGGCAACGGTGTAATGCGAGGTCAGCGTCAAAAAGTCATTCGGCTTCATTTTATCGAGCCACTCGGAATTAAACACCACTTCTGTGCGCTTCTTATCGAGAATTTTGAACGCCTGTTCCTGATAAGTTTTCGCGTTTTCCTCAACTTCTTTTTGCGTGAGCGGTTTTCGGGTTTCACTCACCCCCGTCGGGTCCCCGATGCGGGCGGTAAAATCCCCGATCAGAAAGATAATGTGATGACCCAAATCCTGAATTTCGCGTAATTTTCGAAGCGGGACCGTGTGTCCCAGATGAATATCAGGTGCGGAAGGATCGGCGCCATATTTAATGCGGAGAGGTTTTTTTTCTTTTTGGGAACGCTCGAGCTTACCAGCGAGCTCTTCTTCGGAAATCAGCTCAACGGCGCCGCGCTTGAAGATTTGAATTTGATCACGGATGGAGGTCATAACAAAGCAAAAAGGTGACAGTCACGCACAGCGACTGTCACCTTTGTCTCGAACCAGTTATTCCGTCTTGTTTAATTGCTAGCAAAAACTTCTTTGGTGAGCGTCAAAGCAATTTTACGGCTTTCTTCATCAACCTTAAGAATACTCACTTCAAGTTCCTGTCCCACCTTAAAGGTTTCTTCCAGATTTTTTGACTGGGATTCGCCGACTTTGGAAACATGAACCAAGCCTTCAAAACCGCCTGGCAGTTCCACAAAAAGTCCGAAGTTAACCACCTTCGTCACTTTTCCGTTCACAATCGCACCAACGCCAAGATCCGACGGTAATTCCTGCCAAGGATCATCAAAAAGCTGTTTGATACCAAGCGAAATTTTTCTCTCTTTGGCATCAATCGAAAGAACTTTCACACGGCAGGTGTCACCTTTTTTAAGAAACTCACTTGGGTTATTAATCTTTTTGAACCATGACATGTCGGAAACATGAACCAACCCACCGATACCGGGCTCCAACTCCACAAACGCGCCGTAATCCGTAAGATTTCTCACCTTTCCTTCCACAATATCACCGGTTTTGAATTTCTGATCCACATCCAGCCAAGGATTCGATTCAATCTGCTTGATACCCAGTGCGATTTTCCTCGAATCTTTGTCGCAGCTCAAAACCATACATTCGACTTCATCACCGATTTTAAGCATTTCGGAAGGATGGGCCACGCGCTTCGTCCAAGACAATTCGCTGATATGGACCAAGCCTTCGATGCCCTTCTCGATTTCAACAAACGCCCCGTACGGCAGAATATTCACAACCTTGCCGCGAATGCGCGCATTGATGGGGAAATTTTTCTCAACTTTGTCCCACGGACTTGGCTGACGTTGTTTCAACCCTAGAGAAATTTTGTGATTATCCGGATCAAAACCAATCACGGATAACTCTAATTCTTGATTAAGTGTAACTACTTCAGAGGGATGCGCGATACGGCCCCAACTCATATCGGTAATGTGAAGCAGGCCATCCACACCACCCAAATCGATGAAAGCGCCGAAATCGGTGATGTTTTTCACACGGCCCTTGACCACCTGACCGACCTGAATTTGGCCGAGCATTTTGGTTCGTGCTTCCGAGCGTTCCGTCTCCAGAAAATCTTTGCGTGAAAGAACCACGTTCTTTCTCTTCGAATTAATTTTTACGATTTTAAACTTCGAGACTTGCCCGAGGAATTGATCCAGGTTTTTGGTGGGTTTTAAAGCAACAAGACTGGCCGGCAGGAACGCTTCCATACCCACGTCCACCATAAAACCGCCGCGAACTTTCTTAAAGATACGGCCCTCCACCACATCGCCTTCTTTCATATTTGAAAGAAGATCATTCCAACATTTTACCCGGTCCGCTTTGCGCTTGGAAACGATGACCATACCTTCGTCATCTTCCTGGGCTTCCAACAGGACGTCAATTTTCATCCCCATTTGAACTTGTGAAGGATCTGTAAACTCATCGAGTTTCAAAATACCTTCTGATTTGTAACCAAAATCGACCAGCGCTTCCTTTTGATTGACGGAAACGATAACCCCAGAAACGATTTCGCCTTCCTGAAAACTACGGAATGTGACGTCATAAATGGAATTCTTTATTCGGTCCTCACCGGACTCCTTTCCCTGTTTTTTTGACCCTGCAATGCTAGTTTCAGATTCGATACGGACCATTCGATTTGAATCCTCCTTAATTCAATTTTTTAGATTTAAAGCGCGAGGATTATAACACAGGGCCTAAGCCGGACATAGCGCTTTTATTGCCGCCATAACACGCTTCAGGGCCTCTTCGTAAGTCTCGCGGTACAAAGGACCTTCGAGCAAATCGTCCAGTCTGACGGGAGGACCAATAGTTACCGTAACGGGAGCAAAATGGATTTTGTTTGAATTACGAGGCATAGCATTTTGAGTCCCTTCGATCCAAGCAGGAATCACAGGAACACCTGATTTAAGAGCCAGCAGTGAAACCCCAGGCTTACCCCGCTGAAGTTCCCCTGTCACACTTCGAGTTCCCTCTGGAAATATCGCCAATCCCTTCCCTTCAGATACAAGACGCATCCCCAATTTCAATGCACCCAAATCGGCCTTCTCACGTTTGATGGGATTTGCGTTCAACGATTTGATAAACCAGCTGAATGCCCGGTTTTGAAATAGCGAATCCCGAGCCATAAAACTAAGCATTCTTGGTGAAGCGAGTCCCAGCATCACCGGATCCAGATGACTTCGATGATTACTGACAAAAACAAATCCTCCGGTGCGGGGAATATTGTGGGCGCCATTTACTTTTAAGTGAAAACAAAACGGCCCTACAAAATAAATCCCAATCAGGCGGAGAAAAAAATAAATAGGATTAAACCGGTGAGTAATCAGATTGAGTGATTTAGCCGAAGCTAGCATCACATATTCCGGCGCCTTTGACTGGCTTGACTGAGAAGCACTCGAAGGCTCGGCCATTGTTTGTTTTTAACAAATGATTTTATCTTCCGGATTTGATGTTCAAACTGCTCCAGCTGAACCGGTAAATTTTTATTGGTCGAGATAATGCCCAGCCATAAGTCTGGATCGCCCTGAGCAATACGCGTGGAATCTTTAAAACCGGGTCCGCTGAGCAACATGTGAGAAGGGCTAGCGCACAACGTTAATGCCGTCGCGGCCAAATGCGGAAGATGACTAATTTCTCCGACGATGCGGTCATGATCTCGAGCAGCGAGCGTAATGAGACGATTCGCTCCAACTTTTTTCCAGAACAATTCGATTTTTTTCACATCCGGGGAAGAGGCATGGTCACGCGTCACAAAAACAAGCGCCTTGTCATACAAATCCGGTCGAGCCGCCTCAAGCCCTGTGTTGTGATCCCCCGCCATCGGATGGGATCCGACAAATTTTACTTTTTTCAGCTTATCCACGATTTGAACTTTTGTACTGCCGACATCCGTCATCAGTACCGGTTTCTCGAAAATTTTATCAAGGGCAAGCGCGATGGAGACGATTTGCGGCACAGGAGTCGCAATCACGACGAGGTCTGTGTTTTGAGGAATATCTTTAAGATGAATGGAACCCTGATCAATAACTCGGTTTCGGATTGCCTGACGAATTTTATTGGAATCGCGGGAAATGGCGAACACGCGAAAGAATTTCGATTTACGCTTGAGCGCCATGGCCAAAGAGCCGCCCATCAGCCCCAAACCGATAATCGCGACTGTTTTTTTCTGCATTCTTAAAATTTAAACCTCACGACCAACAGCTTGCGCCACCAATCGCAGTTCCTGCATTAACGTTGCAAATTTTTTCGGAAGCAGCGATTGCTCTCCGTCACTTTTTGCTTCTTCAGGATTGTTATGCACTTCAATCATTATGCCATCCGCGCCGCAGGCCACAGCCGCTTTTGCCAGCGGAGCCACATATTCCCATTTTCCGGTTCCGTGTGAAGGATCAACCAGAATCGGAAGATGCGTTTCCTCCTTCACGACAGGAACAGCATTTAGGTCCAGTGTATTACGGGTCGCAGTTTCAAACGTGCGAATACCGCGTTCGCCAAGCAGGACATTAAAATTGCCTTTCGACAAAATGTATTCGGCGGACAAAAGCCATTCTTTTACCGTCGAACTTAAACCCCGTTTCAACAGCGTTGGTTTTTTGGAAATGCCCACTTCACGCAGCAAATCAAAATTCTGCATATTGCGCGCGCCGATTTGAAGCATGTCCGCGTATTTGGCAACCAGTTCAACCTGACGGGTATCCATCACTTCAGTGACCACCAAAAGTCCGACCTCATCAGCAACTTCACGAAGATACTTCAGACCTTCCTCGCCCAGTCCCTGGAAAGAATAAGGCGATGTACGCGGTTTAAACGCTCCCCCACGCAAAAATGTCGCGCCCGCTTTTTTCACCTCTTTGGCAATGTCCAACAGCATTTCACGACTCTCAACAGAACAAGGACCCGCCATCACTACAACACGTTTTCCTCCAACCTTCACACCACGTCCCATATCAAATTCGGTGTTTTCCTGTTTGAATTCACGGCTCACGAGTTTGTATGGCCGCTGGATGGGAACTACATTTTCCACGCCGGGGAAAATTTCCAGAGGCTGAAGACGAATTTTTTCTTCCTCACCAATCACACCGATGACGGTGCGCTCAATTCCCTTTGACACGTTGGGAATCAGCCCCAGCTCTTTGATTTTGGTACATACGTGCTCAATCTGATTAGGTGTTGCGTTGTGTTTCATTACGACGATCATGATTCTCTCCTCTCGGTCATTTCCCTAAAATTTTTTTTAGTTCGCGAATAAAAAGCTGATTTTCCGCCATCGTTCCAACAGTCAGACGGATCCATTCATTCAAACCATAAGCGGTCATATCGCGAACAATAATCCCACGGCGAAGCAGCGTTTTAAAAAGATCTTTCGAATTCCGCTTCACACACACTAAAACAAAATTGGCCTGACTGGGAACAAAATAAAGTCCCATGGCTTTAAATTGCCCTTGCAAAAAATTTCTGCCCTGAAACACCACTTTTTGGGTTTGCTTCAAGTAGGCCGGATCCCCCAGCGCAGCTTCGCCTGCGGCCTGAGCCAATGAATTGACATTAAACGGCTGGCGAATCTTATGAAGATAACCTATCAAGCGCTCGTTGGCAAGTCCATAACCCAAGCGCAACCCAGCCAATCCGTAAGACTTGGAGAATGTCCTCAACACAATCACATTCTCCCGTTTCAAATATTTAAGCGACTTCGGGAAATCTTTTGCCTCAACAAAATCCACGTAAGCTTCGTCGAGACACACAATCACATCTTTTGGAACGGAATCGATGAATTGATCGAGTTCAACGTCACTCACGTAAGAGCCGGTTGGATTATTTGGATTGGCAATGAAGACGATGCGCGTTTTTTTATCCACCGCCTTGGCCAACGCCGGCAAGTCATAACGAAATGTTTTCATCGCCTTCTGAATGTATTTGCCACCCGCGGTCTGCGTTACGAGCGGATAAACCAAAAAAGTCATATCGGAAGAAACCACATGATCTCCCGGCAAAACAAATCCGCGAACCAACAGTTCGATGATTTCATTCGAACCATTACCAAGAACAATTTCCGCAGGTTTCACGCCATGATATTTCGCCAGCGCTTTTTTAATCCGGAACATGCCACCGTCCGGATACAAATGAACGTTTTTCGCGGCCTCGCGGATCGCCGCCAGAACTTTTTTGGACGGGCCCAGTGGATTTTCGTTCGAGGCAAGCTTGATAACTTTTTTCAAACCCAGCTCGCGCTGGACTTCTTCGATCGGCTTACCCGGTTCATAGGGTTTTATCGTGTCGATATTATTTTTGTACATTATTAATAATCTCTGCTTTCTATTGGGGATTTTCTGTAGGATAAGAGCCTAGCACTTTGAGCAAACGCGCTTTGCTTTCTACTGCCGAGAGCATTTTCTTCACTTTTGGATCGTCCACATGTCCTTCAATGTCGATGAAAAAATAATAATCCCACGCCTTTTTCTTCGACGGCCGCGACTCTATTTTGGTCATATTAATTTTATTTTTGCGGATCGGATCCAGCATTTCGTAAAGTGCGCCGACCTTGTCTTTAATTGAAACCATGATAGATGTTTTGTCGCGACCTGTTTTGCGCGGCAGGGTTTTTCCAATCACCAGAAACCGCGTCTGATTTCCGGCAATATCCTGAATCCGTTCAGCAAGAATATTTAAATTATAAATAGTTGCCGCCAATTTGCTTGCAATAGCAGCAGCCCCGGATTCCTGTGATGCGCGATGTGCCGCTTGTGTCGTGCTAGTCGTTTCGATAAGCTCTACTCGCGGAAGATTCGTTTCAAGCCAAATGCGGCACTGCCCGAACACCATCGGATTAGAATACACGCGCTTAATGTCCTGAAGCTTCATGCTAGACATTAAATGGTGCTCGATATTGAAAATAATTTCGGAGCAGATTTTCAGATCGGATTCGATGAACATATCAAGCGTGTAATTGACAGCCCCTTCCGTCGAATTTTCAATTGGAATCACACCGTAATCCGCATTTTTCTTTTCAACTTCGGTGAACACATCGCCAATGTTGGAACAGGGCTTGTAATTCACACTGGAACCGAACTTGGAAATGGAAGCCAGATGCGTAAATGTCGCTTCGGGCCCCAAATAAGCAATCGCGAGCGGACGCTCCAGAGCAAGTGCCGCAGACATAATTTCCCGGTACACGGCTTTCAGCGCATCAGATGGCAGTGGGCCATGCTTCCCCATGCTCGAAATTTTTGCGTACACTTCACTCTCACGGTCTGGGGCATAAATCGGTGCGCCGTTTTCTTTTTTAAGCTCGCCTATTTTAAGCGCAACATCCGTACGATCATTCAAAAGCTGAATAATTTTTTCGTCCAGATGATCAATTTTTTTTCTTAAATCTTCAAGTTTCATAAATTCTGATCCTTGTCATCCCGGTTCTGACTTGGTGCGGGAATGACAGCGATTTTTGTGTTTTTGAGAAGATCGGTTACCTCATTTAAAACCCGCTCCCGTTCCGCCGCACTGGGAATGGCGTCCACAATTTGAGTGGGCTGAGTTTTCTCAGCCTCTGCCTGCTCTTCTCGATTCACCATCCGGGCCACGAGTTCTTTAATTTCATCAATTTTGGGAAGTTCTTCAAGCGACTTCAGGCCAAAATGTTCCAGAAATTTATCCGTCGTTCCGTAAAGCAGCGGACGACCCGGAATCTCTTTTCGACCGACAATTTTGATCATGGTCCGGTCCATCAGGGTTGAAATAACACCGGAAACATCTACGCCCCGAATTTCCTCGATTTCAACGCGAGTCACCGGCTGTTTATACGCTAGAATCGCCAATGTCTCAAGCGCCGCCTGCGTTGCCTGCCGCGCGCGTTTATCGAGCTCCATTTTCATAATCCACGGTGCAAATTGCGGATGTGTCGAAAGCTCATACCCACCGGCGATTTCCTGAAGGCGAAAACTGGAATCGCGGGATTCATACTCTGTTTTCAGCTCCTGAACCGCTCTGTCAATTTCAGAAGATTTGTAACCTTTGATAACTTTTTTGATTTCGTTCATCGTGAGCGGCTTGTGCGCCACAAAAAGAAGCGCCTCCACGATTTTCTTCATCGTCGGAAAATCAACCTCTTTAATTTCCTCATATTGCTCAACCCCGGTCGGACGGGATTCAAAAGCATCCGTAGGAATTTTCTCAAGAATTTCGGCCTCAATTTCGCGGCGCATTTCCTTCATTTTCAGCTCACGCTCACGTTCCTTCTGCTTTTCTTCAAGAGCTGTCGGCATACTTCAATCCCTCCTTTTAACTAACCGGATTTCGTCAAACATTGAGTCTTGATAAATGCGGACAAACCGCTGTTTTGTAATCTCAAGCATCGCAAGAAATGACACGATCAATTCGTTGCGTGTAATACTTTTATCAAAAAGGTCCGTAAAATAGATTTCGTCCCGTTCTTTGAATAGAGTCCTTATCTGCTCGATTTTCTGATCGATGGAAATAACCTGCTCAAAAACTTCGTGAATATTTTCACGTGATACCTCTTTGAGAACCTTGTGAAACGCCTGCAGCAAGTCGAACAAATTCGCATCAAGGGGCTCAGCGTCGACCACTTCAGATTCAAGGTCCTTGAAATAATAATCCGAGATCTGACGCGTGAACTCTTTTGCCCGGTCTAATTCCATAAGCCCTAATTCTTTGGCCGCTTCTCGGAACGCCTGATACTCGAGCAGTTTGCGCACTAGCTCAGCACGCGGATCCCCACCATCTTCGTCTTCCTCCGTCTCATCCGTGGGCAGCAACATTTTCGATTTAATATAAAGAAGCGTGGCTGCCATCACCAAAAACTCTCCGGCAATATCGAGATTCATTTCCTTCATCTGATTCAAATAATCAATATATTGACGTGTGATTTCAGCGACGGGAATATCGTAAATATTGATTTCATTTTTCTTGATCAGATCCAGTAAAAGATCCAGCGGGCCTTCATAAACAGGCAGATGGATAGCTATCTGGTTTTTCATCTGAAGGGGAATAACTGAACTGTCCGTTTGATTTTCCATAAAGTTCCTTCGGGAGAAGGTAGCCGCTATCTTGTCCCGTTCCCTGTTAAATTCCCACGGCTTGTTTGGCTTCTTCCAACGTTACCTGGGCAATAGCCCGTGCCCGTTTGGCGCCTTCCATCAAAATTTCTTCCACTTTTTTTCGGTTACTTTCCAGTTCCTTGCGCTTTTCGTAAATCGGCGTAAGGACTTTTGACACAGCTTCGATCAGCCAATCCTTGTCGTCAACGCAGCCCAACTCGCCGCTTCGGCATCCGACATTCACTTTTTCAAGCACGGACGGATTAAAAATTTTGTCATAAACATAAACGGGACAAACATCGGGATCACCTTTGTCATAACGGCGCTTGCGGGCCGGATCCGTCATCATCGTCTTAATTTTTTTGGCTACAACAGCCGGCTCATCTGACAAATAAATGCCATTATTGTACGACTTGCTCATCTTCCGGCCGTCCGTTCCTGGCAGCTTGGCCACGTCGGTCAAAAGCGCTTCAGGCTCCGGAAAGACTTTCCCATACAGATGATTGAAACGCCGCGCGATTTCACGTGTCAATTCCAGGTGCGGCAACTGATCCTCACCCACCGGAACCAAATTCGCTTTGTAGAGCAAAATATCCGCCGCCTGCAACACGGGATAGCCCAAAAATCCGTGCGTGTGAAGTTCTTTGCCCTGTAACTGCTCGATCTGATCTTTATAAGTCGGGTTACGCTCAAGCCAGGTAAGTGGCGTAATCATCGAAAGTAACAATCCCAGCTCGGCGTGTTCTTTAATGTGGCTTTGCACAAACAGAGTGCATTTTTCCGGATCAATCCCGCTGGCCAGAATATCGAGAGTCACTTCAATAACATTGTTACGAATCTCAGAATGAGTCTCGTATTCCGTGGTCAACGCATGCCAGTCGGCAATCATGAAAAAAGCATTTTCGCTTTGAAACTTCTTCCAATTCTCGAGGGCCCCTAGCAAATGGCCCAAATGCAGTTTACCCGTAGGACGAGTGCCGCTCAAAATCCGCTTTTTCATGTCTGATTTCCTAAAACCTTTATATTGTCCATTGATCGAGAAAAACGCCCCCCGACTTAAGGAAGCTCATAAAAAAGGCCCCCACGAGAGGGGGGCCCAAGCTGGGGATAATTTTAAAACAAAATTATCCACAATCCTAACAATTTCTTAATATAAATCCTTTCAGGTACTCCCCTTCTGGATGATAGATACTGACGGGATGATCGGGTGGATTGGAACTCTTTTCGAGGATTTGAACACGACAAGCGGCGTCTTTTGCGGCCCCAAAAAGGATTTGCTGGAACAAAACGAAATCAATATGTTGCGAACAGCTGTAAGTAAATAGTAACCCGCCTGGTTTTAACATTTTGAGAGCATAAAGATTGATATCTTTGTAGCCACGAGTTGCTTGCGGCACAGAACTCCGATTTGGAGCAAAAGCCGGCGGGTCCAGAATAATCACATCAAATGGCTCCTGCTTTTTTCTTAAAAAATTAAACACATCCTCCAAAACATATTGGTACCGGGCGCCTTCGAAACCGTTTGACTTCATATTATGTTCCGCTGTTTTCAAAGCATCACGGGAAATTTCCACACTAACCACTTCACGCGCATCTCCCCCCGCAGCAAAAACTGAAAATCCAC
The DNA here is from genome assembly GCA_016214265.1 of Candidatus Omnitrophota bacterium. Classification (GTDB taxonomy): domain Bacteria; phylum Omnitrophota; class Omnitrophia; order Omnitrophales; family JACROU01; genus JACROU01. The sequence goes on along the minus strand of JACROU010000102.1, from coordinate 24,975 downwards.
CCGTGTAGGCAAAACAATTCAACACGCGCTTTCCTTTTGAATGCTCCATCACCCGAAGACGGTTTTCACGCTGATCCAGAAAAAAGCCTGTTTTTTGTCCGCTGTGAACGTTCACGGAAAATTTAAATCCATTCTCCAGAACAGCAATAAATTCCGGCGGCGCGTCACCCAAAAGAAGCGCAAGACGTTCGGGGAGTTTTTCAAAGGCACGCGCATCAGAATCATCTTTTTCGAAAATTCCTTTTGGCTTCAGCACGCCTGCGAGGGCTTCAACAATCTGAACTTTCAACCGCTCCATACCAGCCGTCAAAAATTGGACAACCAGAAAATCCGCATACTGGTCCACAATCAAGCCCGGCAGAAAATCCCCTTCAGAATGAATTAAACGAAACGCGTTCGTTTCCCTGTTAACCCACTCCTTTCTGAGCTCAATAGCATTTTCTATTTTTCTTCTGAAAAAAGCCGTGTCGAATTCCTCTCCCTCCTCAAACGAAAGGAGACGCACGGTAATTTGCGACTCGGAGTTGATATAGCCCTTGGCTAAAAAATGACCGCGGTAATCATGAACGGTAACTATATCCCCTTTATCAAAACTGCCATCGATTGTTTTGATAGCCCCTGAAAAAACCCAAGGATGCCGAGCAAGAACAGGTTTTTCTTTTTGCGGTTTGAGAATGACTTTAGGAATTGCGTGAACCGGCATTATGAAATCCAAATGGACAAAATCAGAGTAACCGCGCCGATCAGGAAGGAATAGAATGCGAAAAGATAAAAATTCCCGCGAATCACGATTCTGGAAAGAACTTTGATAACAAGAATGCCGACAACGAATGAAATTATAGCGCCGAAAAGGTAAAGGGGAAGATGACCATCAGAGAATTCACCCGCGTGATGACGCGCTTCCAGAATGAAACTGCCAAGAATCGCAGGGATCGACATGATAAAGGAGAAACGAAACGCAAGGTCACGGTCCAGTCCGCGGAACAGCCCCATCGAAATCGTCATTCCGGATCGGGAAACACCCGGCAGAAGCGCAACTGCCTGCGCCACACCAATCCAAATCGAGTCCATCAAACTAAGCTCATTCATGTTGCGTTCCTTTGACGCGATGCGGCGCGTGAGGAAAACAACAATCCCCGTAAACAAGAATGCAAACCCGATAAAACGCAGCGAACCAAAAGAAACCTCAATCGTTTTTAGAAATATAATACCGACAACTCCTGCGGGAATGGTTGCAACGCACACGTAAATAAAAAGCTTCAAATTCGGATTCCGGTACATGACATCGTTCCAGCGATTTCCCTGAGCCAGCTCACCGATAGCGCTTACGGCATCAAAAAGAATATTGATGAGATCACGGAAAAAGAAAATGATAACGGCAAGAAGGGTACCCATATGCAACGATAAATCCAGCAAAAGCCGCGGCTCGGCCATGCCCATCAATTTTTGAATCAGCGCCAAATGCCCCGAACTAGAAATCGGAAGAAACTCGGTAAGTGCCTGAACGATGGCAAGGATAATAACTTGAAGGATTTCCATTACAGGTATTGCTCCAATCGTTGATGCTTCAATATATCGATAATCTCGCGAACATCCTGAACGCGATCTTTGCGGGCAACAAGAATCGCGTCGGGCGTCGAAACCACGACCAGATCGTTCACGCCAAGAAGCGCCACCAGTTTTGAATCCCCATCAACGATATTTCCTGAACTATCAACAGAAACAAGCCGGTTCCGGCTGGCATTCTGGAGAGAATCTTTCGGCCAAATTTTATCGAATGCCGACCAGGTGCCCAAATCAGACCATCCAAAATCGCCGGGAATCATACAGACATTTTTCGCCGATTCCATCAGTGCATAATCGATAGAAATATTTTCAAGAGTGGGATAAATCTTTCGAAGCGCTTGATGAGAAACAACGGCCTTCTTTAATTGTTGAAGCAGTGCGGGTTGGGCTTTTTCAAGTTCGGACAAAAACCACGCGGCATTCCAGATAAAAATTCCGCTATTCCAGAAAAATTTTCCCGACTTCAAAAATTGCCTGGCCCGGTTCAGTTTTGGCTTCTCAACGAAACGTTTTACCTCATAAACCGAAAGTCCCGACTTCTTGAAAGTCGCCGTCCCCCGCTCAATATAACCGAATCCCGTCTCAGGTGCGGTTGGAGGAATTCCGAAAGTCACGTGTACTCCGCCGTTTTTTGCAGTCTCAATACCGGCACGCACTGCCCGTAAAAACTTTTTCGCGTCAATGACAAGCTGATCGGCGGGAGCACAAAAAATCACAGCTTTGGGATCTCGATGGTTGACAACGAGCGCTCCAAGCGCGAGCGCCGGCGCGGTGTTCCGACCTACTGGCTCAACAATAAAATTGCGTTTCGGAATTTGCGGAAGGGCTTTCCGGATCAAATCGATTTGTTTGGCCTGAGTCAAAATAATCATCCGGCTTGGTGGAATCAGCAGGCTGATACGCGAGACAGTTTCTTGAATCAGTGAGCGCGATTTTAAAATCGGCAAAAGCTGTTTGGGCCGCGCCAGGCGGCTCGCTGGCCAAAAACGGGTGCCGGCTCCACCTGCCATAATCAAGGCCCAATTCATTTGAAATACCGTGGACCGTGAATCGTAGTATCAATGTTCAGTTCCCGGACCACGGTTCCCGGACCACGGTTCCCGATCCACGACTCATGATCCACGATGAAGAATCTCATTTAACTTACCTTCTACAAGCTCACGGATTTTTTCAAGACTGGCAGCGGAATCGGCTTCGAAGCGCATGACAATGACTGGTTGCGTGTTGGACGCACGCAACAGACCCCACCCGTCTTTAAAGGTGACGCGAGCGCCATCGATGTCATTGACGTCCATTTTCTGCCGTTTAAAAAACTCTGTTGCCTCACGGACCACATCGAATTTTGTCTCGTCAGAACATTCCACGCGAATTTCCGGAGTCGAAAAAGTTCTCGGAATATCCGCAAGCAGAACGGACAGAGTTTTTTTTGTTTTTGAGAGAATCTCAAGCACCCGTGCGGCTGTATAAATTCCGGAATCAAAACCATACCAGCGGTGTTTGAAGAAAATATGTCCACTCATTTCTCCGCCAAGCTCGGCCCCTACTTCTTTCATTTTTGCCTTGATCAGCGAGTGGCCGGTTTTCCACATAAGCGGTTTACCTCCATGCTTCTTAATGTCTTCGAAAAGGAGATTCGTGCATTTCACATCACCCAAAATCGTAGCCCCGGGCTTTTCGGACAGCACGGCGCGGGAAAGAAGAATCATGAGCCGGTCGCTGAAAATACTTTCACCCTTTTCATCAATCACACCGACGCGGTCACCATCACCGTCAAACGCAAATCCCACATCGGGCTTTTCTTTTTTGACGCGCACGATGATATCTTCCAAATTTTTAGGAACCGAAGGATCGGCAGCATGATTCGGAAACCGTCCGTCCGGCTTTGTGTACATTTCTGCCACGCTGCAGCCCATTTTTTTAAACACTTTCGGCGCAACCAGGCCGGTCATTCCGTTGGCGCAATCAACAACTACCGAAAGTTTCCGGTCCAGCTTCACATTTTTCGCAATTTCATTGCTGTATGCCGTAAGAATCTCGACATTCGTGACTTTTCCTTTTCCGGTGAGATAGGTGCCGCGTCCAATCAATTTGTATAATCCTTGAATTTCGGAACCGTGCATGGACGAAGTGCCGATACAAATTTTCAGCCCGTTTTGATCCGGCGGATTGTGACTTCCCGTCACCATAATGCCGCCATCGGTTTTAAGGCGAACGATAGAAAAATAAAGCGCGGGCGTTGTCACTTTTCCCACACGTTTCACATCTATACCAGTCGACGTAATTCCGTCTACCAGAGCTTTTTCAATTCGCGGCGAGCTTACGCGGCAATCATGCCCAATTGAAACCACTTTTTTGTTCGCGTGGCGAAGCTGAGTTCCAAATGCCTGCCCGATCGCGTGCACCACATCGGAAGGCAAATCACGATCCGCAACGCCACGAATATCGTATTCACGGAAAATTGATGGATTAGGTTTTACAGCAAGAACTGGTTTTGATTTTATTTTCATGAGAAGTTTTAAATTTTTTAAGGGAAAACTAGTTTTTATCTACTGGTAGTGAAGAAATGCGCCATGGAGGCAGGATTTTCAACACCACGAAGAGGATTATAAACGGAAGAGCAAGAAGTGCCAAGGACATTAGAATACCTTCAAAACCCGTGATTTCCACTTTAAACACGGTCAACCCCCTGAAACTTTTCGAAAAAAGCTGCCCGCCGATCACCACATTCCATCGGGTACAAAAAATACCCATTTCAATCAATAGCGCAGAAATAAAATAGGCAAGTCTTCGAAGTTCTTCCGGAAAACGAGAATACCGAAAAAACACCAGAAAAATGGCCGGAAGAACAGTTCCCAAGAGAACCTGCATAATCACCAGACTGACAAAAAGCTTATTACAAACCATCTGCGACAGGATTTTGATGGAATCTTCGGATTGATACAAGCGATGAATAAAATCGAGAACTTCCAGCGAAAAGTCGATGATCACCGCGTAAAAGAGGAATTCCACAAGGCGGTCGAGACATTTCATGTCAATTTTTTCGGATCGCAGCAACGTCACAATCGTATACAAAATTAATACGAGCGCGATACCAGAAACAATCGCGGAAGCAAGAAACACGATCGGAATCAGCACGCTCGACCACCAGGGATTAGCTTTGATGGATCCAAAAATAAATCCCACATACCCGTGAAGCAGAAAAGCGGAAGGAATTCCGATGACCGTAATTATCTTCGCTGCCTTTTCATCAAAGCGAACCGCCTCTTCTGAAACGTCTGTGGAAAAAAGAGCGAGCGCCCGGTGAATCCACTTGATCAGCCCGCGTTCCTCACGCGCCCACAAAATAAGATCTTTGCGGAATTCAAACCAAACTTCGAGTAACAGAACGGCCATCAAATACCAGGCATAAACAAATCCAAATGCCGCCATCGCGGACGAAAGATTCGGGGTGAAAAATATTTCGTAGGAGCGCAAAGGATGACCCAGGTGCGCCAAAAGCGGCAGCGGGGCCACGAATAAAAAGGAAAGTGCGGTTAAAAGCGCAAACCGGTATGTGGGGGTTAACTCTTTGACATTGAACACTTTTTCCAGCGAGGCCAAAATAAATGCCCCGGCTACAAGTCCGGTAATAAATGGATAAATGACGATCAGAAGGCTCCAATGGAGCTCAATTTCATTCGGATAAATATATCCCGAAACTTGCTGAAGCGCAGACATCAACCGTTCATTGAGAGATTCCACGTTACGATACCTCCCCGTCCAAATCCACGTAGTAAACCTTCGGTTCCGTATTCAAATCGGGTTTAAGCACCCGGATTTTATTCATGCGTTCGAGCCTCACCATCGGACTGCTCTCACTTTTTAAATCGCCGAAAACACGTGCCTGGGTCGGACACACCTCAACGCATGCTGGCTTCATTCCTTTGACTACCCGATGGTAACAGAATGTGCATTTGTCCGCGGTTTTAGTAACCGGATTAAGATATCGAGCTCCGTACGGACATGCCTGAATGCAATAGCGGCAACCAATGCAGTATTTATCATCGATCAGAATCACACCGTCTTTGGTTTTGTACGTCGCGCCTACCGGGCAGACCTGAACACACGGCGGATTTTTGCACTGATTGCACAATTTGGGGACAAAAAAGGATCGAAGCACATCGGCTTTATTCGTTGTTTCCGGAAAACCATCAATGCCTCCGTTGGGACTGTCGACAATCGTCTTGTCTTCTTTTAGGATTTGATAGCGTTCCACCCAGGTTCTGAAATAAAAAGGTTCTTGCGGCACATTATTTTCTTTTTTGCACGCGCGCGCACACATGCCGCAGCCAATACAGCGATCGATGTAAACCCCCATCGCGTACAAATGCTGGCTAGGATCGTACGCAACCAGTTCTTTCGCCTCAGCAGTTTTCAGGAACGCCCCCCCCGTAAACGCTTTTACCGCACCAAAACCGGAAACAAACGGCAAAGCAATCAGCGCCTTCTTGGCAAAATCCAAAATGCGCGTCATGAATTCTCTTCGACTTAAGTTTTCGGATATTTTCATTTAGCCGCTCCGTTATACACCTGTGGCAGATGGGGATAATGGCATTCCCAGCATACATAACGTTCCCCGTGGGTACCCATGTCAATTCTGGGAATTTCTTTGGCGCTTTGAGCATCTTTAGCATGGCACTTTCCGCAAAATTCACGATTCGCGGGTATCGTGGGAACATACATTCGAGGATTCATTCGATGTTCCGTCGGCGTTTCATGACATACAGTGCAAGGAACGTCAACGTGGGGCGACGCCATTTTCGTTCGCGCGATATCACCATGACACGCACCGCATTGCTCCGGAGCATGCGGTGGAACGGGATCATGGGCATTGTGACACGAAATGCAGGCTTTTCCCGGATTGTGAGTTACGGTCACAATTTGAGGAAATCCAGTGGGTCTTGAAGGATTATAACTGTGGCATACAGGACAAAATCCCCTGTCGCGCGGCGCAGGAGGTTTGTTTTCTGTTGGTGAATCCACATGCGCAGATCCGGGACCATGGCAAACCTCACAAGCAACCCCCTTATGATAGGAAGCCGCCTTTTTCTTAACAATTTCATCATGACAGTCAGCACAAGCCTGTTGTCCGACGTAATGAATCGGCTTCGACATTGCCTCACCCAGTGCGTCGGCACGAAAATGTCCCAGCTTGCCAAACGAAGCGGGCACAAGAAATTTTTTCGCGATAAGAAGACCGGCGATGATGATAACGAATGGAATAATTAAACGAATGATCTGATTTGGAAATCGCTTCATTGATTAAAATCTTTATTTTGAGTAACGAAAATATTGCGTGAAATTAAAATCATGAACGGTATAAAGCCGTCAAGAAACAACGGTTATTATACGTATATTGAATTTTAAGTAAGTGATCTAAGTCACAGGAAAGAAATTGGTGCAGGGAGGGGGACTCGAACCCCCATGGCTTGCGCCACATGCCCCTCAAACATGCGTGTCTGCCAGTTCCACCATCCCTGCACGGATAACCCTTCGGGCTTACGAGAGGCGAGAATTTTAACGAAAAGCCCGTGAATTGCACGAAGTTTTTTTGATTTCAGCGATAAAGATTTTACTGAACTCTTTTAACTTTTTCTCACCCACCCCGCTAATTTTCGCGAATTCCCGCTCGTTAGCAGGATAGTCGCGGGACATTTGCCGGAGCGAAACGTCGGAAAAAATAATGTAGGCGGGCACATCCCGCTCATCGGCAAGCGATTTCCTGAGCTGTCTCAAGCGCTCAAACAAATCTTCATCATAATCTTCCTCAATGACCCGGGATTTCTTTGATTTCGTTTTGGGCGCGAATTCACTCCGCTCAATTTTTGTTTCCTGAGCCTGAGCGGGTTGGGTCAACGTCACGGGTTTCCTCTGAACCAAAGTCTGACGCCCCTCCTGCGTGAGCTCCAGCACACCGAACTTATCCTGGGATTGCGCGAGAAGTCCGAGGCGAATCAATTCGGAGCCGATCCTTTTCCACTCTTTCCGGCTATGCTCCTTCCCGATTCCGTACGTTGTAAGCTCATCATGAGACCATCGGATAATTTTTTCCGTTTTCGCTCCGGTCAAAATTTCGACGACATGATTGGCGCCCACACTGAATCCATTTTTCTCCCGAATACGGTAAACGGTGGATAAAAATTTTTGCGCGGGAAGAGTTCCATCGAACGTGGCTTGCGGCGAGGAACAGTTGTCACAGGCCCCACAGCCCTCAGCGTTTCCAAACTTCTCTCCGAAATAGCCTAAAAGCACGCGGCGGCGGCACTCCGTGGACTCCGCGTACCGAACCATTTGCATCAGCTGGTCGCGGGCAATCTGCCGTTCTTTCGCGTCCGTTTTCTGCTCGATGAAATGGAATTGTTTCGCCATGTCCCCCGCGCTGAAAAAAAGCAGGCATTCACTCACGAGCCCGTCACGGCCGGCTCGGCCCGTTTCCTGATAATAGCCCTCGATATTTTTGGGAAGATCGTAATGAATGACGAAACGCACGTTGGATTTGTTGATCCCCATCCCGAACGCGATTGTGGCGCAAATCACCTCGACTTCATCGCGGAGGAAAAGATCCTGATTCTTCGATCGCTCGTCGGTCTCAAGCCCCGCGTGGTACGGCTTGGCTCTGATTCCCTCTTCCACCAGCCACTCCGCCAAACTTTCCGTCGACTTGCGGCTCTGGCAATAAATGATTCCACTATCGTGCTTGCGCTGTTTCAAAAATTTCAGAACTTGGTCATACCCGCTGTTTTTGGATTCGATACGATAAATGAGATTGGGACGATTGAAACTGGCCGTATAAATTCCTGGCGCGTTCAATTGAAGATGGTTGATGATATCGACCCGCACTCGGGAAGTTGCCGTGGCCGTGAGCGCCATCATCGGGACGTTGGGAAAGTGCTCGCGCAACTTGGCAAGCTCGCGGTACTCCGGACGGAAGTCATGCCCCCATTCGCTGACGCAATGGGCCTCATCGACAGCGATCAGAGTCACATTCCATTTTTTGAGATCCGAGAGAAATCCGGATAGCATCAACCGTTCGGGCGCGACGTAAAGCAAACGATATTCGCCGTAATGCAAACCGCGCAAACGCTCGCGGGATTCTTCCGCATCCAGAGAGGAATTGAGGAATGTCGCCGCCACCCCGCTCACCTGCAGCGCATTCACCTGATCCTTCATGAGCGCGATCAAAGGCGAAACCACAACCGTCAATCCGGGACGCACAAGCGCCGGCAGTTGAAAGCAAAGTGACTTCCCCCCGCCCGTCGGAAGAAGCACAAACACATCCCGCCCCGAAAGCGCGTCGTGAATAATGTCTTCTTGCAGCGGACGAAAAGATTCAAATCCGAAATGTTGTTTGAGAACAGATAACAGCGAAGGATTTTTCATTGAGAAGATTATATTTCCGGGGAAAGATGATGGCACAAATGCGAATGCGCCTCCTGCACAAAACCTAGACAAATCCCCACTCAACTTCAAAACTTGGCTGGGGGACTAGGATTCGAACCTAGACAGACAGATCCAGAATCTGTCGTGCTACCGTTACACCATCCCCCAGCGCGAACAGCGAATTGAGCCCGGTATATTAAGTTTTCGTATGAGTTTTTGCCAGTGGATTTTATTACGCTGCTTGCGCCATAATTTTGTGTCCGGCAAGCTCGGTTTGAAGTTTTTCGATCAATTTCACGAGTCTCTCCCCCACTAACCAATGCGCGTCATCAATACGCTCAAGTCCCGCCTGCTGAAAAATGAGTCCGCGGGTTCTTAAATCTTTGACCTGAGCCAACCGTCTCAACAGCGAATCCACCACTTGCGGAGCAATGTGATGCTCGAAAAGAAGTTTCTGATTAATTGAAAAATGAATCATTTCTTTTTTCGTCGAGGGAACAGAAATCAAATCCTGGATTTCTTCCAGCGAGAACCGGGACTCGTAACCTTTGAGTTTCGCTTCAAGCTCAGCGGCTAGAGGCGAAGTGGTTGCCAAGCTTTTCACGATAATTTTCTTTCCGCGAGCGCGTGAACGCAGGAGCGCGAGGAGATTATCCGCCGTAGCGGGATTATCGATTTCGACCACCAAATCGCCGTCGCGCAAGCTGTCGATCAGCGCGTTCACATTTTCTTTTCCGCTCGCGAGCTCCGATTCCGTCACTACCACCGCCACCGGAGAATCCGGAAGCACGCTCGGAATCACACGGCTAATAAGACGCCGTGATAACTCATCTACCGTAATTCCGGGAGCAATCATCTGCGGAGGCGAAACATCCGCCCGCGCGACGCCAATGCCAAGCATCACATCCAGCACATCGCCGAGAAGCGCGGCATCCTCTTTCGCAAAAATCTTATTCGTCACTTCAACCGCGACCGGAATAATCGCCTCATCCGCGCGGTCTGAGTAATCTGCTCGATCCACCCCCAAACTTGCGCCCTTCGCCACTAATTCTTGTATATTTGTTTCAATGGAAAGCACCCTCGGATAGAGTACATCTTTAATTTCTGCCGCAATCTTTTTCGAATGATCCCAAAAATATTGTTCAAATTGAGCCCGGTCCAATCCGGGTGCTTCTTCTAGCGCGAAATTGATGGCGATAGCATAATTATGAACCTCTTCTTCAGCCTTGAATCTTGTCCAATCTTCAAGTACGCCCTTAAGCACATCAAGCTGACGACGCAAGGGCGACGCTACAATTCTCGTAAAAGAACCGGACGGCTGAGCTTCTTGGAGCTTGATCAATCCGGAAATCATGGCGGCTGTTGAAACATAATGTGAAAAAATTCTTTTGACAGCCCAACGCATCACTTTCTCGTTCGGGGAAGCGCCGGGAAAATTTCTCGCTAAAACCTGGTCAAAATCAGCGCCATCCTGCATTAAACGGGTTAAAGCGTCATAAGCGGTCTGTATTTCAGTTAACCGGTGCGAAACCTTCTCTTCAAAAGGCCCCCTTCTATCTGACTGCCCCAAACTCGAGCCGGAAAATCTTCCATTTCCGACAAAAACTTTTAATTCTTTCTGAAGATTCTCTCGCACTTTTCGAACCTCATCCTGAGTAAACTCGTCCCCTGAGACTAAATCTTCATCTTCTTCACCACCGACAATTCTGGAAGCAATCTCACCCTCTTTTTCATTCATACTACTAATTATTTTTTCCAAAGATTCTAAAATCTCCCGGGTTATAACTTGCTGAAGCGGCTGTTCTGTCGCGGCAACAGGTATTTGCTTTTCTGTCCTCATATCCCATTCCCTTGTTCTTGTTTTCACAACTCCTTCAGTTGCTAAACTCATAACAGTTTTCAGATCAATAAAATTTAAAACGCGAAGATCTGACTTTCTTCCCGTTACTGAATTTCTTAAAAATTTTGTGTAAGGACCGATCTGAAAAGTTCTCTGAATGGGGGAAGAACCGTTTTGGGTAAGCTCGACGATAAATTGAAAATATTTCCCTTTGACACCGCTTTTCAAAACAACAGCCTTCCATCCTTTTCCATTTGACCTTGATCCGAAAACAGGCCAAGAGAAGGAACGATTGGTAGCAGGACTAAATGAAATATGTCCTTGAACATTAGTCTCCCCAAGCTGCAACCCAGTTAAATCTGGCAATGAGCCTACATTTGCTTTCCAGTTATAATCTTCCGGCTGGATGATTAATTTACTGAGCTGTTGGAGTCCCAATCGATCATCAATTTCTAAAACTTCTTTAACTCTGCCCTTGTCTTCATTAACACCAACGATATTCGTAGTGACAGAGCTGATTTGAAATGTTCTATAAACAGGATTTCGTCTTTGCTTCGTAAGCTCTACCGTAAATTGAACATAATTCTTATGATATTCATAATCAGTAATGACGGCGTTCCAGCCCGATTCATGAAATCCAAGAGCAGTCCAATTGAAAATATAATTTTTAAGAGGAGCAAAAGAAATGCGTCCGCCGATATTTGTTGCTCCCAACTGCAATCCTTTTAATTGTGGCAAATCAGCCTCATTTGATTTCCAATCAAAGTTTTTTGGTTTCATGATGAGTTCAGAAAGAGCCCGAAGCCCTAACCGATCATCCATATCCAAAATGTGGACGGTATTATCTTTTGTTCTGACAGGACTTCTTTTCAGAGTTCTCGTAAATCGCCCAATCTGAAATGTTCGATAAAGCGGCTTTTCTCCTTTTTTCGTGAGCTCCACAGTAAATTGATAATATCCATTGTTGATACTGCTATCTTTGATTACAGCCTGCCATCCCCCATCTTCTGTTCCCAAAACGGCCCAGTCATAGCCGTAATTCTGCACAGGAGAAAATGAAACTCGCCCGCTTTTATTTGTAATTCCTAGTCGCAGCCCCCTGATATCCGGCAAATTACCAGCTTTCGAATCCCATTTAGAATTCCTAGGTTTTGTCACCAATTCACTGAGAGCCCTAAGACCCAATTGATCATCCACGTCTAAAACTTCCATCAATTTTCCTGAATTTTCATTAATTCCTCTCACTGTCCGTGTGTAATGTCCGATCTGAAAAACTTTCTCAATAGATTCTTCACCTGACTTCGTCAATCTCACAGTCAATTGATAATAGTTCCCATTAACTTCACTTTTTATAACGAACGCTTCCCATCCTTCTTTTGCAGAACCAAGAATTGGCCATCCGAATATATAATTTCTAACGGGATAGATACCAATTTGACCGAGGGTGTTAGTTACACCTAACGGCAACCCGCTTAAATCAGGAAGACGATTCGCATTCGCAGCCCAATTAAAATCTACGGGTTTAGTGAGAATTTCTGAAAGACCGTCGCGAGCAATTTCACTCAGAGGAATAATACGCAAAACTTCCATCGTACTTTTTCGCACTCTACTATCTAATTTTAGGATTCTAGTCTCAGGCCCAATTTGGAATTCTCTTTGAATGGGTTTCTTCCCCGGCTTTTTGAGTAAAACTGAGAAGCGGAAAACATTGCCAAAGATACCACTATCGGTTATCACGGCATCCCATCCTCCTTCATCCGATCCCACGATAGACCAAGAATAGAGATAATTAATACCAGGAGAAAATGGAATGGTTCCGCCCTTATTCGAAACCCCTAAGCGGTGACCCTTTAATTGAGGAATTTTTTTGGCATTTGCCTTCCAGTCAAAATTAGCAGGTTTAGTAACAAGTTCTGAAAGAAGAAGTTTTGTTTCTTGAATTTCGGCATCTTGATTTTTTCCCCGGACGCGGCCCAAACTCGCGCCGGCGGAAGCAACCGCTAACGGGACGGCTGAAAACACCTGGATAGCCAAACTGGGTTTGTGAAAACCTTGTTTAGGAAATCCCAGATACCTGGCTTGAGCGGAACTGAAACCGGACTTTTTGAATATTTCCTGCCATTCCTCCATCGAGTGAAAATTATACGGTATTGCCATTCCTGTCCATTGATGTACGAGAATATTTGCATACCAATCATTGAAAGTGAAAAAATTCTTTGCAAACTCGCTGCCGGTTTTCCGGACCAATCCTAGAAACTCACTGGTAAGCTCCGCGTCTGAAGCAGGATCCGGGGAAACAGTTTCTGAATACGTATCTTCGATTAACAGGACTCTTCCACCGGGCTTTAACACACGGCGGATTTCGTTCAACAGGGGCTCAAGAAGATCGCCAGAAACATGATGCAACATGGCATTCAACACAACGACATCAACAAAATGATCCTCGAATGAAAGCCGATCGGCTTGCCGTTGCTGAACAAATCGCAGATTGGGCAATCCGTGTTCCTCGTGATAATCATAGATATCGGTTCCGATAACGGTCAGACCCGCTTGATTCCGGGCAATGACTTTTCCAAGAGCATTATTACCGGCTCCGACATCGACCAGAACCGCACCCGTTGGAAGATTCTTAAGGTAAGGTTTTATTTGAAAATATCCCGCCGTGTATTTCGTTGCTTCCTGGTACCGGTCGTATGCCGCTTTCCAACGCTTATCAGTCTCAAAACGGATGACATTTTCATACACCTTCTGCCTGGCCATATCGGGATCGTTCTGATGGGTTACCAGAACGTCTAAAATATTCCCGGCCAAACTTGCGTCAAGTCCCCATAACCGATAACGCCGGCTGAGATATTTCTCCGCAAACTTCCGCAAATCATGATTTTTGCCCAGAAATTCCAGGGGACTGCTACCCAAACTCGCGCCTCGGGAGGATGGAAGCTTGACAGTATTAATTAATTTCATCTGAAATATTTCCGGTACCTTCCCGGTAACAGTGGCTCCTTCACTGCTCAACAATCTTCGCTCAGGCCCTATTTGATATTCCCTTCTGAAAGCCTGATCATTTTCCCTCAACAGAATGCTAAACCGAACATGACCATTTTCAATCCACCATGTTTCAAATTGCGCTTTTCTCGAGGAATGTTCTCTGTTGCCCACTTTCCATCGATATCTGAAATTGGCATCGATGGGAAGACTGATCACCCCTGTTGTTGGCACCTCGCCCAGAGGCATTCCCTCCAGATCATGCAAACGGCGTGTCACTTTCTTCCAATCCACATTGGCCGGCTGAGAAACAAGATCGGCAATCATGGCAAGCCCCAAATCATTGTTGACATCCAAAAGATCCAAAATTTCCTGGGAGGAATACGATTTCCCGTTACGTCCGCGCAAAATTCGGGAATACGGCCCCACCTGAAATATTCTCTCGATGGATTTTCCGGCCTTGGATAATTTCACCGTAAATCGATAATAACCATTTACAACACCGCTTGATGTAATCACACCATGCCATCCTTTTTCAGAACTTCCCAGCACAGGCCAGGGAAAAAGAAATCCTATTCTGGGACTGAACCAAATCAATCCATGCGCATCAATAGCGCCTAAGGGCCGCCCCGCGAGCTGTGGAAGAGTTTGTTCAAATTCTTTCCAGGAATAATCTTTCGGCTTTGTGAGAAGAATTGAAAGCAATCTTCTGGTTTCTTCCTCTTCCCGCGTAAGACGGCCCAAACTCGCGCCGGATCCGATTTGTTGTTCATTCCCATATTCTCGGAGTCCTTCCTGAAGTTTGATTTTTACTTTTTGAACTTCATCCGCTGAATACTCCCCTTCTTGAACAAGGTCTTGCTCTTCCTCACCGGAAACCAAACGAGCTGCGATATCAATTGACTGGCCTTTCAATGTTTCCATTACGGCTCCTAATTTCTCAACCAGCTCTTTTGCTGCCGCGCTTTTCCAAGGATTTTCATAATCACTCGTCACATCATATCCTTCTGTTCTCTTAACCCACAAAGCCGTCCTCTCTCCTTCTCGGCTTTCTACACTAACGGTTGCCAAACTCAAAAGAGATTTGACGTTGATAATGTTCAAGACGTTTTTTTCAGAACCTTCAATTTTAGACTGAATCTTAAGCTTTCGTACTTGAGGACCTATCCTAAAAATCCTGCGAAGAGACTGTTTTCCTTCTTTTCGAAGTTCTACAACAAATTGGTAATTTCCATCAACAACTCCGCTTTCCACCACAATCGCTGACCATCCTTTTTCCCTATAGCCCAAGATAGACCATATAAAAGAATAATTTGTGATTGGAGTGAATATGATGTGACCCTTTTGATCAGTAACACCTAACTGAAAACCTGAGAGACTCGGAAATCGACTTACTTCTTTCGTCCAATTCCCATCATAGGGTCTTGTGATTATTTCTGAAAGGATTCTTGGCCCGATACGATTCACAATTTCCCAAACCTCGATCTTTTTTCCCGTTTCTCCCAATCTACCGGTCACTGAACGTCTTCCAAAACCTAAATAAAATTTTCTTTCAATCGTATTTCTTTCATCTTTCGTCAGACTAACTGTTAGCTCTAACAATCCATTGACCAACTCAGTCTTCTTAATCGAGGCTTTCCATCCTTCTTCGTGAAAACCTAGAATATTCCAGAGATATTGATAATTTTCCTGAGAATAGACAGAGACTCTTCCTCCCGAATCAATATTACCAAGTTCCAGTCCATTTAGATTTGGCAACTTGGAACCTTCCTTCAACCAATTAAAATCGGCCGGAAGCGAAACAATTTCTTCTAATAACCTCAGGCCGGCTACCTGGGAATCCACAAGATTCCATACTTCGCCCCAAGCATCGATTTTTTCCCCTTTAACGACTTTGTACCCCTTCAGCTTTTTGCGCGTCACGCCAATCAAAAATTTCTTGCGGATCGGATCCCGTCCTTCTTTCGTCAATTCCACAGTCACCTGAAATCTTCCGTTTTCTAAAAAACCGCTATCAACAACAGTCGCTTCCCAACCTGAATCAATGCTTCCGAGAATATTCCATCGATATAGACAATTTCTCACTACTGGGAAAATGATCTGACCAAACTGATTCACATTCCCCAATGTAAACCCTTTAAGCGAAGGAACCCCTTTTGCTTCTTTTTCCCAGTTAGCGTGCCGAGATTTTGACATCAAGTGGGATATAACGCGAAATGGAACCTCGTCTACTATGTCCCAAATTTCTTTGCGATCTCCTTCTTCTTTAAGTGTCCCTCTTAATTTTTTCCTCACAACCCCGATATAAAATTGTTTTTCTATCGGCTGTTCTCCATCTTTCTCCAAAGCAACAGTCATCATGAATAGCCCGTTACGAATCCCTGTATCTTTGACGTAGGCTTTCCAACCAGCGCCCCTTGTTCCCAAAACAGGCCAATCGAATCGAAAATACTTGAAAGGACTGAGATAAATTTTTCCGCCGTCATCTGTAATACCTAAAGGAAGCCCGTTTAGCTTCGGCAAGTTTGCCGCTTCCTTTTCCCAATCAAAGTCAGCAGGCTTTTTAATGATTTCGGACAATACTTTGAGACCAGATTTACTTTCCCTTACCTTCACTACGTCCTGATCGACCAAATTCCAAACTTCTCTTTTATTGCCAGTTTCATATTGAGTTCCCTTTGCGTTTCTTCTCTCAAGTCCTACAAGATATGTTTTAAGCTGAGGTTCTCTTCCTTTTTTACTCAATTCCACCGTTAGTTGATAAAGCCCGTTTCGCACACCCGCTTCCCTCACGCGAACTTTCCATCCTGATTCCTTGAACCCAGAAAATCTCCAAGTAAATTGAAAATTTGCAAAGGGCATAAAATTAATCTGACCCTGTGCATCTGTCTCGCCTAACGGAAAGCCCGTAAGATCGGGTAAACTTTTCGCTTCCTTTTCCCAATCAATATCTGCCGGCTTCATGATTATTTTAGAAAGAAGTTCAAGACCTACTCCATCGGTGATATTCCATACTTCTAACTTCTTTCTAGCCTGGTTCTTTTTCCCCGTAAGAATTACGCGATGAACGCCGATATGGAAAGTTCTCTCGACGGGCTCCTCACCTACTTTCGTTAGTTCTACGACAAGTTCGTACAGTCCTGCCCGAATTCCCGTATCTTTAACACGAGCTTGCCAACCGCCCCCAAGTCCGTTGATATTCCAATGAAATTGATACGACGGAACTGGATGCCAATTGAGTCTGCTGACATTATTGGTAGTTCCCAAAGGAAGGTCTTTCAAATTTGGAAGAGTCGCTGCTTCTTTCGTCCAATTAAAATCTCGGGGCTTCGTGACAATATCACTCAGTAAATCAAGACCGGATCTTTTACTCTTGTAAGCAACTTTTTCCTTATCAACGATGCTCCATGCGCTGTTAGGAATTGATCCACCCTTCAAATTCAAACCTTTTCGTTCTACCCCGATCAAAAATGTTTTTGTAACGGGCGATTTTCCTCTACTGGTAAATTCAACTGTAAGTTCATAAACACCGTCTTTAACTTCACCCTTCCTGGCGATAGCACCCCATCCTCTTTCTTTCATTCCAGGGACATACCAAACGAATTGCTTACCCGACTCGGGCTGATAATAAATTCCACCATATTGATCTGTAATTCCCAAAGGAAGTCCTGCAAGATCCGGTAAATTTGATTTTTCTTTTTCCCAGTTGATCTGTTCAGGTTTCAAGACAATTTCAAGAAGAAGTGCTTTCCCATTTTTTAAAGCATCTTCATTCACGCCTTGCTCTGATAAAGTAGAAATTTTTACTACTGCAGGCTTTGTTTCTCTGGCGGGTTTTTCTTTGGCGGATTCCAAAACTTTTTGTTCCGTGACAGGCTCCCGGATGGCGGAAACACCTTTTGATACTAGTGCTATGACTTTAGTTTCTACGGGTTTTGGTTCCACTTTCACAATCGGATAAAAATGCACTTGATCCCCATGTTGAAGCATAATATTGCCCCATGTCGGGTCGCTGGAGGATTTCTTCATCTTGACTCCATCCGAACAAGTAATTTCGAAACGGAAATTATTTCCACAACTTTTCATGGCAGTATCAATTTCTACTGAACGTTCAAAAATTTCTCGCACACTTCTCGGCTCAAGGGTCAACTTAGTCGATTTCTTTCCCTTAATATTATGAATCCAAATGCTAACGGGCGTTTGCGAACCCAAACTCGCGCCATGGGATTGAACTGGCTTGCCTCCTTGATCAATTCCTGCCACATGCCGCATGAATGAATTGAACACGGAATCACTTTGATAAAGTGGTCTCTGCTCGGCAATTTCTATCCGCGTCATCTGAAGCCAAATCGATTGCGAAATTCCGTCGCTTCCTTCAAGCGGTGAGAACCCTTGCATTAATAATGGAAATGAGGGATCTTGAACCAAATCGTGAAAATAGCCTTCAATAAACGAAGGCATTAAATTCAATTCCGGAATACCTTCCATCCCTAAATTTTCTTTTAGCCATTTGGCCAAAAATTTATTCAGCAAAGTTTGGACTTCGGACAGACTTTCCGCGGATGAAAGAACATCGAGCGATTGCCGGGCAAATATTTCAGGCTTGGAAAGTCCTTTTTTGGAAACAGCATCCACCAAATCATGAATGGTAAATTCAAGTCCCCCACCTTCAGTGGGCGCTCCGCTCATATTACCTAAATGGAAATTTCCGTGAATGGCGCCGGGCCAGCCAGTTCGTAGATTCGTATCATGCATTTTCCTCAGCAATTGTCCAAAATGATAAGAAAGAAAATTCAGCCGTTGATGAACTTCCAGTAATTTAGGAAACACGATTGTTTGAAAATCCGCTCCTTTGACTTGTTGGCGCGCCTTAAGCACAGGTTCAACAAATTGGCCGATCGCATAATCCATCACTTCACCCATCCGGGCCTGATAAGGAGCTCTTTGCCCCAAAACAACAAGTCCGAGCTTACGGTCGCGGTCCGGCGTTTCTTTCGGATAGGTCCCATAGGCAATGGGATAATTCACCGGCATACCACCCGAAAAGAAAAATTGATGCATCTGGAATTCTTTTTGAGCCTCCTCAACAAGCATCGCACCGCGCGGAGTCACGACTTTGGGAATCCACGCGATTCTACCGTCAGATTCAAATTGCATTTTCATCGCGGGACCTGAGGCAGCTTCGTAGCCCGCTTTCTTCCGCACGGCGCGCAAGTCGAAATCTTCTGCCAAGCGGCCTGAATTAAATACAACGCCTTTAACCTGGGCGGCGGGATATTGAATCCCCTGAAGCTTGACCCCGGGCCGGTTAAAATTTAAAAGAAGCGACCGATAAACGTCAGGATCTTCTCCAATTTTTCGTTTGAAATCCTTGCCTTGTTCAAGGGATGAGGCGTTGCCCACAACAGTTCGCTTCAAAGCGTCCCGATCTTTTTCAGACATGGCCTGATAGGCTGCCGGATCAAAATGCATTTGAGCGAATTTATCGCCTTGCCAAGTAAGTTGAGTTGCTGCCCCCAAACTCGCGCCCTTGAGTTCCCGGACTTTAGTCATCTCCTCCTGGCGACCTAAACTTGCGGCTTGAACCGATGCGGGTTTGCGAATTTCGACTTTCCAACCATGAATTCCCAGGTCATCGGAGACGACTTCGAGCGAACCTACCTCAAAGTCTTGCTGATGAAATAAGGACTTTAATTTTTCTTCATCCCCCGGCCCATAAACGGCCGCTTTTTCAAGCAAGCACCTGTTCCGCTCGTAGTCAAAGTGGGCATCCTTTTCAAGCAACGACAATTTTTGTACTGCTGCGGGAAAATCCAGTTGTTCAATTGAACGAAAAATGTCCGCAAAACAGTCCCTAAAATTCGAAATGCTTTCCCACCTCATCGCGAGATCTTTAAAATCTGCCGTCAATTCATGATGCCGAATGATCTTATCCACAATTTGTTTTCTATAGATTGCGGGGCCTCGGGTTAACAAGGACAAAACCTCCGGCGGCACAGCCTTCTCCTGTTTAATCTGGTCCTCAATCCGATTCATCTCGGAAATAATGGGTTTGATCGAGCCATCCATTTTCCGCCTGCCTTCTGCTGAAGGACGATTTAGAAAACTGCGTATAGACTCTAAAACGCCCGAAGCAAAAATATATTCTTCTATTTGTTTACTCGCTCTTGCGTGATGAACGTAATAAGAGTTTTTGTGATGCATCACAAAAATGGCCCGCGCTCCGGGACGCAAAAATCGCGACACCCCCTGCAATGTTTTCGCGACATCACTGTATTCAACCGCGAAAACGCTGGTGACAGCGTCAAAAGATCCAGGCTGGAAATCATGACTGGCTTCGAGATTTTCCATGTCTTCATGATGAAAATGAATTGCGGATTTTCCCGTTCCGGCTTCCGTATGATCCTGAACGGCAATGTCTATTCCATGCAACCCAGCTTTGTTATTCAATATTCCCTGAGCAATTCTGAGCACCTTCCCATCCAGCGTCCCCAAATCCAAAACTCGCGCGTTTGGACTCGTCTGCCGAAGTGAACTAAAGAATCGCGCCAAAATTTCTTCAATAATACGAGGTTGTTTTCTTGCCATACCCCCGTTTGTCCTTTCCAAAATATAACCCCAAGTTCTTGCAAGATCAGATTTCGCCGAATCGCCGTTCGGGTCATCGGAGCTGAATTGCGAATCCACACCCAAACTCGCGCCCTCAACTTTGGAGGAAGAATTTCCGTTAGCTTTCAATTTCTCGATCAACATATCTGTCGTGTGTTCGATATCAGCGATACGGGAAAGAATATGTTCGCGGATTGCCCTGGCTGCTTTTTTAAACGGCCCAGAACCGTAGGCAGGAATATGCTGCGGCTCCACACCTCTTTTTTTAAACATTTTTTTGACAAAACCCGAGAGCGTATCGGATCTTTTTGAGGGATTTTTTTGATGCATTGAGGAAAATTGATCTTCCGAGGAAAGAAAATTTTCCAGCTCTTCTTTTGACTCTTTAAATAATTTATGTCTACCATCAAAATTTCTCTGAAAAACAGCGCCACCTTTTTCCCTAGACCAAATATCTAGCTGGTTCCTGACTATCTGAAGGGGAACTTGAACGATATGAACAAGACTGATTGTAAGATTTTCCAACTCTTCATCTTCAAGTGAAACTCCCCACGCCTCTTCAACAACCTTCTTCATTTCCCCATTCTCAATAAAATCCTTAATCGCCCGCATGGACTGGCGAATTTTTAAAAACCCGGCGGCGTAACTTTCGAACTCTTCCCCCAAACTCGCGCCGGCAGCAGTTTCATCATCGGGAAAGTTACCCTCATCTTCTTCCATCGAGGCGCGATCAACGTTTTCGATCAAGCGTTCCACTTCTTTTAGTCCCCGCTTGGCGATGGGCTGATCGGAATCCAGCTCTAAAATATCCAGATAATCTTTGCGAACGGCCTCCAGCAAATGAATGTTGCTCAACTCATCCTCTTGGGTGCCAAGAAAATATTGCTGCATCAACGTTTCTGCCCGGACAAGAAGCAACGGCACTGTCCGGCCTGCCCGTTGCATAACTTTATCGATTTCAATCAATCTTTTCGCCGGATCTTCATTCTTTCGAATTTTGGAAATTTCTTTTTCGGTGAGGTCGCGCACTCGTTCGCTGCTTAAATGCGAAACAATCACCTCCATCAACATATCCTCTAAGTTTCTGGATTCTTGACCTGTGAAAAGAAAATTCAGCCCTTGTTTAATGACATACTGAAACGAGCGATAACGCGCGCCAAAAAACAGTTGAAATTCATCATTCTTAATTTCTCCCGACCTCAAAAAAAGCGCCTCTCTCAAATGAGACCGGGATTGTTCCTTTTTATTCAGCCGGTATAAAATCCCGGCCTGCGTTATCATCACATCCGAGTTCATCGGATCAAGTTTCAGGATGTCTTCAAAACATTTCTCTGCCTTATTTTCCTCTTTCAAACGCAAATAAATTTCAGCCCTCAACAACAGCGCGGCCTTTCTTATGACAGGCTGCTCAGCTCGCTTAAGAATATTTGTGGTTTTAAGCAGCGCTTTTCGCAATGAATCCTCTGCGTCATTTTGATAAAACATAAGCGCTTTGTAATAATCCATTTTGATATTACGCGGATGGTATTGCGAGGCCCGGCGAAGAATTCTGCCTTCTGACGCCGGGTCGCCGAGCTGGTGATAAATATAAGCCAGCCCCAAATACACCTCGAGTGCGGTATCTTTGCCGTCCAAAAAGGCTACTCTTTCCAGATCTTGACGGGCTTCGCCACAAGCGGGAACTTTCAGATACGCCATCCCTCTCAGTTGCAAAATTGCACTGACATCGGGATCAATGTCCAAAGCCCTGCTGAAATCACCGATCGCGGAATTCAGCCGGTTTTCACTCAAATACAGCGATCCTCTCTGAATCAAAGCTGTCAGAAGCAATGTCTGCGTATCTTCATTTTTGGGCAGATCTTTTGCCATTAAAACAGCGTTGGTAAAATCACGCTCGGCGGCGGGCCAAGAATTGGGATGGAGTCGCAAAATACTTCCCCGAATAATCAAATGTTCCGGAAGAAGCGAGGCTTGCCTTTCAATCTTACCCATTGTTTTGAGCGCGCTATTCCAATCGCGTTTTTTCATTTCTTGTTTCAATTTATTCTCAAGAAACAGAATATCTGCGGGGCTGTCCTCCTTGTTTTTGGGCCCAGCTCCTGTTTGCATTTCTGTTTCCGGATCGCCTTTCCAGGCATTGGGATCCTGAGCTTCGAATTTCGGATCAAAATTTTCACCGTTCTTCCAAGCATCAGGATCAGTCCAAGGATGATCTTTCTTCCAATCATCCGCGCCCAAACTCGCGCCGGTGGCAGTCATCACTGGCCTCACCTCACCAGCCTGATAAACTTCTTCGAAAACTTTGCGGCCGATTTCGGGATCTAGCCACTCGGAAGCTCCGAGAAATGCTTCCATCAATGCAAAAGTCCACTTTTGGGAAAAAACGTCCATCAACCGGCCCAAAGGCAGTTTTCTTTTTTTCATAAACACAGTCGCCGAATCCAAATCGACGACATGTCCCGTTAGAGTTACATTGTTGGACGATAAGGAGGAAACAATGCTTCTCTGATCGAGAGGAATTGATAAATTGAAATTGTTGGAAAAATCAACATCCACAGAAAAAGTCCCGTGGAGCCGGCGTTCCATCAAATGACGAGCTACGGCAAGGCGAGCGGCAAACTGCTTGAGTGCAAATTCAGGCGTAGCCGATGGACCCGAAAATGCCAACAAGGGAGACAGAAGAAATTTTTCGATATTCTGCTTTTCCAAAATTCTTGTTTCATACACGCGGCTCATAAGCGGCACTTCGTAAACAAAAACAACCTGGTTCTGAACATATTCTTCAGGAATATAACCGCCACGCCTCAATTCCTTTTTGGTGTCCTTAAGTTTATAACCCCGCTGGCGAAACATTTTTTCTGGGATTCTCTTTGGCTGAAGAAGATAAAGCGGACGCAGTGTCGGCGCACTATCAATTCCATATTTTTCTTTAGCCAGCATCACCACCGGATCTTTTTCCTGAAGCGCTTTCTCGTATTCATTACGGATTTGCTTGGCAATTCCCGCCGCGTAATCGGCGATATCTTTTGTCTCACCCCCGCGAAATTTCTGAGTGTTTAATCGTTTATAAGGAAGATAAGAGAAAAGGACGTCATGATATGCTTCTCCAACACCTTTGATTGCGCGTGTAGGAATTCTTTTTGCAACGTCTTCTTCGGACAAGTGTTCATAAAGAGAGCGTTTATGAAAACTAAAACGCCTATCAATAAAATCAGACGGCAGATACGTCGGATCGCGCAAGACCGGCGCCCAAAGCTGTCCGCGTTCATCCCATTTAAAAAATCCCGCCTTGAAATCCCGATCAATTTGCTCTGCACCGGCATAATTTTTTACCATTTCTACCGGCACCCAAGCAGCGCCTGGAATTACAATTTGATGTTGCCCTAGGCTAGCGCCTTCAGCCGGGATTTTGGACACAGCCGTCAATTCTTCGCCAGTAACCAGCAGCTGATATTCTTCGATTGGGTATGGAAATTGGTATTTGCCATAAGCAGTAAGGGGATAGTCTCTTTCACTTTCAGACAAAACTTCTTCAAATCCTACATCAAGAGGATTCATAGCATAGACGTGACCAGTGTTGCGAATTACCCACCTCAGCTCATTCAACAGATTCTCATGAATGAAAATACTTTTCACAAAACGCGAAAGTCCCACAGCTTGAATTCCTTTTTTGGGAAGACGACCTATCTCTTCGTTAAGATACCTTTCATTTTGTTTGGCAAATTTCCTTGCCTGGAAAAAGCCCTGAGTGGCAATCAGCCAAACGAATTGCTGCAGATATGGTTTTCCTATCAGACGAACCCGTAAAGTCTCCGGCATTTTTTCTTCCAAATTGGCGGGAATCCCTGGCGGTTCATACTTCAAAATATGGGAAGCCATGGTGAGCGTCTGCAAAATCGTGCTGCCTTCTTCTTTGAACCTGGGATGATGCAACAAAGGTAAAATTTGTTCATGTTCCAAAATATATTCGAGAAGTTCACCGGCATTCACACCAGGACGCACTTGCAGCTCGTAATAGCTTTCCATTTTTGGCTTAAAAGGATAATGCGATTCATTACCGAAAACAGGACCAGTCACTCGGAACGGAACGTCCATTTTCTTGCAGTTTGCAAACCGGCTTTTCTGATCCAAACCGACAGTAAGATAAACATGCTGTTTGGATCCCGGTGGAAATGACCTCTGATCTACAAATGAAATTTTTTCGAGCTGCTTTTTTATCCAGTCAAGCCTCTCCTGGTTTGACATCGACTTCAAATCAACATCAATATTCTTCTCGACTCCCGTCAAATCGAGAAGCGCCGGGGTCACGGCAAACGGAAAACTAAGCAGTTCGCCGCGCAACATTTCAAGCTCCCTTCCAAAAGCACCTTCAAAAATACCCCTGATTTCCAACCAATCACGATCTGTTAAAGGATTAGGTCCTGATAAAATGTATGACAACCAACCCATAACGTCACGGATACGGTCCAATTGATGAACAATAGGAAATAATCGCCGATTAAAAGCCCACGAACGAGTGCGGGAAACCTGCACAGATAATCCGGAAATATGCATTT
>JACROU010000052.1 GCA_016214265.1 Candidatus Omnitrophota bacterium | reverse complement strand
TCTCACGCGCTACAAATCCTGCCATTTGGCACCCCCAAGGTTTTTCAAACGCCTCGAGCCTATGCATAAACAATGCTAACACTTGGAGTTAAGAAATGCGAATGGGGGCGAAAACAAGACTATGGCCAAAAACTCTCGTTTTATAGCCCAACAAAAGGGGTTAAATTAGGCCTGATAGGCCAATTTTTGAAGAGCGATGGCCTGCTCATGAATGCCCTCGAGAAGACCGGAAAGAAGGGTAGCGGAATTCAAACTGAACCGCCCCCCGCTATAACTGAAAACATCGTAGGGAAGGAGTTGCAGCAAATCCCGGAAATTACCTTTATAGATAGAAACAAGTTGCGACAAACTGGTTTCCAAAAAGGCCAAGTCGGCAATGGTCTTTGCGTTGCGTCCGGCCTGGGCCGAAAGCCGGGAATCATTCGAAAGCGACGTAACTTTCACAACAGCCGAATGCGGCAAAGCCGGATTGGACTGCCAATAAGATTTCGGAAGAACCATCGCGATGTGGCGGCCTTTATAAAGCGAATCCAGATTTTGGATTTGAAGACCCGCAGGAAGACGATTTACCGTCAACATCAAATCCTCGCCCAACTGCGCGCGAAGTTTGTCACTCCAATCTGCGGCGCTGCCCGAAACCGCTTCGAAGCGTTTGTCAAAATGGCTGAAATAATCGTTGATGCTTTTCACTTCTGCCTCAGTGCCCAAATGAACAAAACGAAACACGGCGTTGGGATTGGTTTCCAGATGAAACGCCACGGAATCCCGGAATTCGGGGCTGTTCAGCGAATAAAGCGCTTTCGGATCGCTGATACCTACAGTCACGGCAACGCGATGATTTTTCAAATTATGAACCAGTCCTTCGAGAAATTGGCGATTGACGCCTTGCGGCAATTTTGCCAAATCCGCGCTTAAAGCCACCTGATATTTGGAAGGCACCGAGACGACCGGCGTTAAAATTCCCTCTCGAATCAGCGGGCGAAGCAGTGCGGATTCTATTTCGATCTCCTGCGCCAAGGCTTCCATCTGTTCACGTGACAAATTCTCAGGAGCCACTCCCGCGCGGGCCGCCACAATGAATTTTAGAAAATCTTGAAAGTTTCCTCCGTGATCCGTCGAGGGAACATCTTGAAAACTAGTCGGCAGTAACTTAGGAATATTAACTGGCGTATGTTTCGAAGCCGGAACATTCGGCACTAACGACGGAACTGGAGAAGACGTGTTGAACACACGATTCACATCAGGCGCTCCTAAACTTTGCGCCTGAATCGGTTTCAGAAAAGTAATATTAGGCTGTGGATTCAGTAAATTCGGCAATCCGGGTTTTGGATTGGGCGTTTCCACAAGGATGGTAGATTTCCCGGCGGGGATTTGAATATTTTTAGGAGCGTTTCCGGTAGTCCCCTGCGGAATCACAACTTGAGCATCCTGCGGAATATTGATCGCGGGCAGTTTTACACGCGCACCATTTTCAATAATCAGCGAGGGAAACTGCTCTGGCTTCTGCCCGGGTTCAA
Organism: Candidatus Omnitrophota bacterium; assembly: GCA_016214265.1. Lineage (GTDB taxonomy): Bacteria > Omnitrophota > Omnitrophia > Omnitrophales > JACROU01 > JACROU01. The sequence goes on along the minus strand of JACROU010000052.1, from coordinate 12,140 downwards.
TACCGATTGGAGGCACTTGAATATTTCCGATCAAGTTAACGTTATTCCCAATAACAACAGTTTGTCCCTCACCCACCACAATCGTGACAATACTAAGAATAACGTTGTTACCGATAAGCAAACGTCCTGTCGGAGCAACAATAAGTCTTACGTTGTTACGCACGGTAACATCGTTGCCGATGAAAATATTAGCGCCTCTCACATAAAATCTGGCCGTTTTTTGAACTTCTAAATTTTCTCCAATCTTTTCCGGGGTAAGCGCCTGAATATAATCTCTGCTCAATTGGACAATCGCCGACGCGGCCAAACGCGGCTGTCTCTGAACCGAGGCGAATGCCGTCACGGCCTCCTGAGTTTCAGCTGAGGGAAAAAGGTGCAAATTCGCATCCGTCGAAGAACTGGTAATGGCGGTATCCTCAAGACTCGTTGTCGTAATAACATTAGCCGTTAGAGACCGGGCTGGAGTTATAGCAGCAGGAAACATTTCCATTTGCTGATTTCCCGGCGCCAGAAGTGCTGGTGCTTTTGCGAGGGCAAGCGCATGCATAGATTCAGCTACGGCTGTAAATTCGGGCACGTTCTCCGCTGATTTTAACTCCTGAAGTACCGCGGAAAGCACTTTTGCCGCGGGAACCGTTTTGGCGCCGTACTGAATATTAATCTGATGAATCGATTTGCCATCAACATTCACGGTGGCGGCAATTACCGTCACCGGAGCAACATGAGCCGCCTGCGGTACGGTATTTAAATGAATTTCCAACGTGTCCGGAAATTTCTCGTTGACCGCGCTAAGCCGGTTCATAATATCAACAAGCGTTATACTTAATTCTTCTGCGACTCTGCGCAGTTTCACAGGAAGATTTTTTTCTTTAAGAAGCACAGCGAGCGCCATTTCCGGCGTCATTTCAAAAGGAACCTCCATTTCAATACGGCAATCCGCGGGCCCTCCTTTTGCGTCCCCAAAAACTTTGATTGTCGGCGGCTGACCAGCCGTAATTTTTTTTAACGTAACGTGCGTTTTGCTAAGCCGGCTGAGATCCCAAACCAGTTCTTTCAAATTTCTCGGTTTTTCTCCGGCGCCCAAACTTTGCGCAGAAACAGATTTGAATTCGAAACGTCCGTTTTCCTCAAGAATTTTGCCGCCATTTCGCGTCATAAACGGACTTTCATTCACTTCCTCGACAGGTACCGTAACCGGCAAAGTTCCATTTTCAAATTCGGTCAAAATTTCGGCAAGAACCTGGGCATGAAAATCGGTTTCATTGAATGGCTCTGCGGCCATTTTACTGACAAGAAACGGCAGCGAACTCGATTGAAAAACGGCTTGATAGTACCGCGATAAATCGGATTTGTTTTTCAGCTGAGGCTGAATCATGGAAAAGTCAAAGTTCTGACCACGGGCCGCGCGCTCAAGACCCTCAGCGTGAAATCCCCCGCTCACAACAATCACATTGCCGGACGAAAGCGCGGCCTGAATCCTCTTCATAAAAATTTGTTCGCGCTCTTCGGCCAGAGTATAAAAATCGACAGCCCGTTTAAAACTATCCTCAAGCGCCTGCGCCGATTTCCCGTCCAAATCTTTCACGCCAAGACTTAACTCTTTCAAACGGCGCTGCCATTCTGCCGGATTAATCGATGACGTTCTTTCCTTCACCGAATTCCACACATCGCGCGTGGATTCCAAAGAAAGAATTTCACCAAGCAATCGCAGATCCCGGTCTAGACTCACTGTCTTTTTTTCCGAAGCCGTTTGGGCCAGCCGTTCATAAATCGCATTTTTCACATCTTCCATCTCGTGAAAAAGCGCGGTGGCTTCCATTTCTTTAGAAAGAAGCAGCGCAATCACTGCCTTGCGAACCTCGGGATACTTAAGCCAGTCGATGTGAAGCTCTTCGGCCAATGCCTGAAAATTCTCCTGAGAGGTGGATTGTTTTTCGGCCCCTAAATTTTGGACAAACCGGATCAGATTCTGATTCGAAAGCGTCGCTGCAAGTTGGCGTTTTTCCGCTTCAAGCGCTGAGGCGTTGATTTTCCCAGAAGCCGCACGACTGATCGCCAAGCGCACCAGATTGGGGAATCGCGCTGCTTCACGCGGATCGGCAAGCAACAATCCAAGCGTTTCCTTGACCAGTTTCCCAAGCGCATCAAACCAGGAAAGCAATGTGGTTTTTCCGTTTTCGTATGCCGAAAATTTGCGATCGATTTCTTTTAATTTCGAATTGAAAACCCTGGCCTTAAGCGCGTCCAGCTGACTGCGAAGAACGGACAAGGCGCCCTCGGTGTCTGATTTTTCGCTGATAATAGATATAAAATCGTTTTTTTCTTTTTCGTACAGCCCCTCATCTTCCAGCCCCGCAAAAGTTACCGAAGCGCTTTCGGGCTCCAGCGTAAACAGTTCCGCTCCCGAAACAAAACCTTTTTCGGATAATTTCTCGGCAATTTGTTTGTTGAGGTCACGAGAATACGTAAATTGAAACATCGTAGGGTCCAAACTTTTCGAAGCGCCCTCGACCAGAATGGTCACTGGTTTTAATTCAATGGTGAGTTTTTTAAGAATGTCGCGAATCTGACTTTGAGCTTCATAATTAGAGTGGGCGTCTTGAATAGAGATGACTTTAGAACGCGAGGGGTTTTCATCGGCAAAAAGAATGGGCTGAACATTACAAATAAATATCGCGGCGATAAAAAGCGCAGTGAATTTATTTTTGTTCAGAAGGGAAAGTGTCATTTTTTTCTTGTTTGGCGGACTTAATAAAAACATTTATTAATCGCCAAATCGAATGTAACTATACCATCCACATTAGGTTGAGTCAAACCACCCTATATTTCGGCGAAATCATCAAAAACCTTGATCGCTGCAAGTTATGGATTTGTTAAGAGATGCAACTACGATTCCGTTTTCCCGCCAGAACCGCTATTGCCTAAGGCCTGAAAATTTCCCGCCGTGACGAGCAGGCCCGGCTGAAAATATTGTTTGGCCCCATTTATGGTGTAACTAATTTGCGGCGGAATTTCAGGATGTAATTTGTTTGCTTTCGTGTGCAAGAGAATCAAATGCCCCACTTGATCCCGAAGCTCATCGGTAAATTCTCCCACCAACAACGCATCGGGACCTTTGAAATTTTCCGGATGAAAATAAACACTTCGTCCTTGTTGCTGCATCGTCTCGAGTCGCCAATTTTCTTCCTGATCTTTCCCAATAACCACTTTGGCCCGATCCGATAATCGAAAATGCCGGCCCGATTTGAGTACGTCAAAATCCCACTGATCGTATCCGTCCTGATACGCAAACATGTCCCGCACCCGAACCGCGTAATCGGGTTCGGTGAGAAGACATCCGTTCGACGGCGTGGGAATCCATTCCAGATTAAATGCATGCGCCAAATCAATAAGCTCTTTTCGGGAGCGGCCGGAAATGCCATACAATTTTTCGCGATCCAAAATGCCTTCGCGTTCGGGAAGCGTGGGATCCAATCGTTTAGCTGACAGCGGCCGCACTAAAATATCGTTAAGTCCGGAATCCCGTTCAATGACCGCCATTTGATGTTTCATCTGAGACATTGGCCGCTGACCGACCACCTCGCCCGTAATCACAAATGACGCGCCGACTTTTTCCATAAATTTCGCGGCAAGCCGGAACATGTAAATGCGGCAATCGACGCACGGATTAATGCCGCGGCCCCAGCCGTATTTGGGTTTCTCAACCAGCTTCAAATATTCTTGATCAGTCGCGAGCAGAGTGACCGGCACACCCAGTTCACGCGAGGCACGGCCCGCTTCATCCTTGCAGCAATTGAATTGCGTTTTGAAGCTAAGCGCTTCCACCTCAATTCCCTGCTTCTGAACGATTTTGATGGCCAGCATGCTGTCGAGCCCGCCCGACAACAGGGCCACGGCTTTACGATTCAACATCAAGACACTCTCCTTAAAAGGGGCGGAATTATATCATGCGTCAAACCGAAAGGGCCGAAAAGGTATTGGATACCTTTTCGCCAAAACGCGCCCGGAGGCTTCGGGTTAAAGCCGCCAGCGGCGGTGCATCCAAAGCCAATTCGCAGGATCTTTGCGAACTTCCTTTTCAATCGCGGACATGAACATCTGGGTATTCGAAGCGTCGTCATCGCGTCAGAATTCCGGTAATGAAAACACGGGATCACGGGAATGTCCTTTTTCAGGGCCAGCATCGCCGGAAGCGTCGTAGTGAGCGCCGGCCGGCCGAAAAAATTCACGGGGATTCCGGTCTGTCTTTCCCGCTGATCAATCAGTACGCAAACTACCTGATTTTGATTCAGATGTTTCAGCGTTTCTCGCGCCGCGCCCTGTTTATCAATAGTTTTCAGGCCGGTGAAACCGCGCAATTTTTTCACATATTCATACACGAACGGATTTTTAAGAGGCCGTGCAATCGCGTTCATCGGAAGCCCTTCCCATGCCGAGCGCACCGCCATTAATTCCCAATTCCCAAAATGGGAAATAATGAGAATAAGCCCCTTTTTTTGATCGAGCCCTCTCCACAAATTATTTTGATTCACAAAATGAATATATTTTTCGGGATTTGCCGCCAGCTCGGGAATTCGAACAAATTCAAACGCAAGCTTAACCAGATTGACAAATGATTGGCGCGCGATTTGCTGAATTTCCGCTTCGGACTTTTCGCCGGCAAAAGCCTGCCGCAGATTTTCGAGTGCGACTTCGTTTTTCTTGGGCAGAATTTTCCGCGCCAGTGAACCGAGACAATCGGCCCAGCCCAGAACGACTGGAAAAGGAAATAGATTCACCACGAAAATAATTGCGCGGAGAAAAAGATATTCGAGGTAATAAAAAAATGTCTTCATCATCCCGTATTCCGAAGCCCGTGAGCAATGCCGTTAATACTCAAAAATACCGCCCGCTCCAAAAGCTCGCGCTCGTTTTTGTTTAATCTTTTTTTGTCGCGCATTTTTTTCAAGCACGCGATTTGAAAATAATTCAGCGGATCCATGTAGGGATTTCTCAATCGTATCGAATTCTGAAGTGCGTAATGATTATCGAGCAATTCTTTCTGCCCCGTTATTTCGAGAATGGCCGCACGGGTCCAGCGATGCTCTTCTTCGATGCGGCCAAAAATCCTTTTCCGGATCACGTCCGAACCCACCTGATTGGCATACTGGCGGGCAATGTGCATGTCGGCTTTCATCATACTCATTTCCATCAAATCAATCATGGCGCTGAAAAACGGCCAGTCGCGGTACATTGCGCGAAGCTCTTCTGGGCCCTTGCCTTTAAACGAACTCAGGAAAGCGCGGTAAGCAGAGCCAAATCCGTACCAACCCGGAAGCGTATGACGCGACTGCATCCATGCGAAAACCCACGGAATGGCGCGCAGAGTTTCAATCGATTTAATTTCGGTGCTCGGTTTTTTCGCCTCGCGGGAAGCGGGACGGGAACCGATTCGGTGACGGCTGATTTCATAAATCGGCGTCGCCTCATTGAAATAGGTAAGAAATTCCGGATCTTCATAAACCAGGGCACGGTACGCTCGGTTAGCCAGATCGGATAAAATTTCCATAATGTTTTCCCACAGCGATTCTTTCGGTGGGATTTTTAGGAATTTTTTTGACTGACTGGCGGCCATCACGGCGGAAATCACAAGTTCCAGATTCCGGTCGGCAATCCAGGGATTGGCATATTTCGAATAAATCATTTCGCCCTGCTCGGTCATTTTCATCCGCCCCTGAATTGTCCCGCGGGGCTGCGACAAAATAGCTTGATTCATCGGCCCGCCGCCGCGGCCGATCGTTCCGCCACGGCCGTGAAAAAATTGAATGATCACGCCAAAATGTTCGGCAGACGCACATAAATTTTTCTGCGCTTTGTAGAGTTCCCAGTTCGAGGTAACAAATCCGCCGTCTTTATTGGAATCCGAATAACCGAGCATGATCTGCTGATGATTCATCTGCGCTTTCAAATAAATTTTATAGGCTTCGTTGCGGTAAAGCGTTTCCATAAACTGCGTCGAGTGACGAAGCACGTCAATCGTCTCAAACAGCGGAACCACCTCAAACTTGCAGCAGGGCTTTTCTTTGTCCAAACATAAAAGTCCGGTAAGCTGAACAAGCCACATGAGCGCTAACATGTCGCTGGGCTCCCGCGTCATGCTTAAAACATAAGTGTCACAGGCTTCCTCGCCGGCCATGGCGCGAATTTGGTGAACCGTGTCCAGTGTTTTCAGTACTTCACGGGTTTTTGCGCTGAATCCAGTCTCGTCGGGCATTTTTCGGCAATTTCGTAAAAGCTCTTCGGTCAATAATTCCTGTTTTTCATTTTCTGACAATTTTTCAAACGGCGTGCTGTCAGGTGACAATTTTTTCAGCACCTCCGAAACGGCGCCCAAAATGGCCTCGCGGTGATCGCGAATTTCGAGGGGCGCAAAAGAGAAACCAAAAATCCGCACCTGTCTCAGGAAAGGATCCAATTCCCGCCGGGCCAGAATTTCCGCGCGCGATTCCACCATACTTTGTCGGAGAATTTCAAGATCTTGAATGACTTCTTCGGCGCAGGCATAAAACGGTTTGGCATTGGCCCGGAAATGAATTTCTTTCGGAAAACTTTCGATGCGTGCGCGCACTCGCGAAAGCGATTCTTTAAGTTTTTGCTCCATGAACATCAGCTTGGCCCGGTACGGTTCTTCCCGGTATCGGAATTGAAAATCCCGGCTCAGTTTTTTAAATTCCCTCGCGTCAGCTTCCAGAGATTGCCGGAGCTCGGCACTGATCGTCGCCAGTTCCGCAGATTGAGACAGTCTGTCTACTAATCCGCTGAGGGAACCAAGATATTTGTTGAGAATCAATTCCTGAAGCTGGAGAGAGGTCTCGTAAGTTTCGCGGTGCGTCACAAAAGGATTTCCATCCCGATCAGCCCCAATCCAGGAAGCGAATTTCAAAAATGCCGGCAATGGTAACCGTTTGTTATAAACCGTTTCAATGTCATGTTCCAAATCACCATATACCCGCGTGAGGGCCGCAAATAAAATTTCATCCAGATAATAAAGCCCGTTCCGCACCTCATCCATCACTGTCTGCTTGCGCCGGCGCAGTTCGTCCGTCTGCCACAGCGCGGTAATTTCTTTTAAGATTTCCTGCCGCAGATCTTCCTTTTCCACCGGTGACAAAATCTGCTTTTCCAAATCCACCAGGATTAGCCCGATGCGTTTCAGTTTAGTCAGCACAGTCCGCCGCTGCGCCTCGGTGGGATGCGCCGTCAGGACCAGCCGGATGGACATGTCATTTAAAAAGTTTTTGAGTTTCTCGAACGGAATTTTTTCGTCGCGGAGCACATTGAAAACGTCTTCGAGCGAACCTCGCTGGGGTCCGCCGGATTCTTGAAGCATGTAGTGACGTTTGCGGCGAATGCGCTGATTTTCTTCCGCCAAATTCGTAAGCTGGAAATAAACGGTGAAGGCACGGATAATTTTGATGGCGCGCTCGGCATCCTGACGCTCGATCAGCGTAAGAAGTCCTTGTTCCGCTTCCTCGTTGTATTGCTTGCGCAGCTGAATCGAGGTTTTGCGGATTTCTTCCTCTAAATCAAAAACGGACTTTCCTTCCTGCTCGATCAACACCTCTCCCAGCAGGCGTCCGAGGAATTTCACGTCCTCTCTCAGAGGTTTCAGCTTATCTTCTTGTGTCAGATTTTCCTGGGGGCTCATAAGATTTGAGAATTATATCAAATGTTTTGTTATAATTTCTTTTCTTCTTAACCAAGGAGCCTTCGTGAATCCTGAGGCTAAAAAAATAGCGCTTCGCATGATTTCAAGCGGGCTGTACATTCTTACCTCGCGTCACGGCGAGGATATGAGTGCGGCCACCGTAAGCTGGGTTAATCAAGCCTCATTCACTCCTCCCCTCATCATGATGGGCATTCGCACTGACAGCCACACGCATGCTGTTCTTGAAGCCGGCAAAGTCTGTGCCATTCATTTCTTGGGCCGTGATCAACAACATATTGCCGAAAAATTTTTCAAACCCGTGAAACACGAGGGAAACAAAATCGGTGGGATGGAATTTGAGACAAAAATTACCGGAGCGCCCATTCTGAAAATTGCGCCCGCCTACGTGGAATGCAAAGTAGTTGATTCGCTAAAACGCGGAGATCATTCGGTTTTCGTGGTGGAAGTTCTCGAGGCGGAAGTCCGTAACGCCACAGAGGCGCTTGGCATGCGCGACACGCCTTGGCATTACGGCGGTTAACCACCAAACGCCTTGGCCTTTTCCCGGCATTTGTTGCACCGGCGGCAAGACTGATGCCTTCGATCCGGTTTCAAACAGGAAAATGTAAGGTTGAACGGAAACCCCTTCCCCCCAAGCGCCAACACTTGCTTTTTGTTGAGCTTAAGTAACGGCGTATGAATTCTGAAACGCTTGCCCAGCCCCAGACTTAATGCTTTTTCCATCGCATTAAAAAATTTTCGCGTGCTGTCCGGAAAGGGATTTCCCGCCAATGGGCCAAGGGCAATTTCGTAAATTCCTTTTTCGACACCGAATCCCGCGGCTTTGGAAATCAAAAACATATTTCGCCCTGGCAGATAAACCCGCTCATCCCGTGAGCGATATCCCGGTACTTTTTTCCCCGTCAAACTCCAGTGTCCGCCATAAACATCTTTCACCGGAAAATCCAAGACCGTTAGAGGTTTTAATTTTTCACAAACGGTTGCCAACAGTTTGTTGAGCCAGAAGATTTCAGCGTTTTCCCAAACAAAACCCTGCCGGATAAAAACCGGATAAACTTCATATCTCCGGCGTGCCATAACGAGCGCCAATACGGAACTGTCGATGCCGCCGCTTGTGAGTACGATCACCTTTTTCATGGTTCTTGACCCCTTGGGCATCTTAACATAAGATTCGAGCGCTATGAAACTCCAAGGAAAAAGAGCTTTGATTACTGGCGGCGCAAAGCGGGTTGGCCGCATGATTGCCAAAACACTGGCTGAACGGGGCGTAAACCTAATTCTTCATTACAATACCTCGCGAACGGAGGTCCTTGCGGCGCAAAAAGAACTTTCGACTGCTTTTGGCGTTTCGGTATCCATCTTCCAGGCTGATTTAAAAAACGTTCGCACCCTGGAGCAAAAAACCAAAAAGCTGGTTCGCGATTCGGGTCCAATTCACATTCTAGTAAACAACGCCTCGAGTTTTTATTCAACGCCCTTTGGCACAATTACGGAAACCGATTGGGACAGCCTGATGAACTCTAATTTAAAAGGCCCTTTTTTTCTGACACAAATTGTTGGGCAATCAATGGCCAAATCCGGCGGCGGAAAAATCGTAAATATCGGCGACTGGTCAGCGCTTCGGCCTTACAAAGATTATCTTCCCTACAGCATCGCAAAGGCGGGGGTCATCGCTTTGACGCAAATTCTGGCTAAAACTTTGGCACCCAAAGTTACCGTAAATTGCGTATCGCCCGGAGCCGTTTTGCTTCCCGAGAATTTTTCGTCCAAAATTAAACGTGAGATTATCAAGAAAACACCCCTCGGACGGATGGGGACTCCGGAAGATATCGCCCGGGGCGTTTTGTTTTTTCTGGAAGGAACCGACTTTGCAACAGGGTCTAATTTAATTGTGGATGGCGGACAACTGATTCGATAACGTTATGTTCCAGGTCACCAAAATCATTTATTTCTGTTACGGACACCGGCTCTTGAATTATGACGGAGTGTGCAAAAATCCGCACGGACACAACGGACGGGTCGAAATTCTTTTAGAAGCCGAAAAACTGGATCATCGCGGTATGGTTGTGGATTTTTCCGATATTTCGCGAACTATTAAAAACTGGATTGATAACACACTGGATCACCGGATGCTGCTTAAGACCGGGGATCCACTGATTGAATTTTTGAAAGAACACGGCGAACCTTACTTCATGCTTCAAGAAAATCCCACCGCTGAAAATATCGCCAAATTGATTTACGAGCATACCCGCTCTCAACATTTTCCCGTCAAACAAGTTACCCTTTGGGAGACGGAAAATTCTTTCGCCACTTATTTCCTAAAATAATAAATCAGGACCAGGCCTCGAAAATCAAAACCTGGTCCTGGATTTTCACAATAAAAAAGCCCGGTGCCTTGCTTTTTCAAGCAAGACAACCGGGCTTAAATTCAGGCCTGAATCTCTTAATTCGAGATTAGGACGCAGCTGGGGCTGAAGCCGTCGCTTCCGCAGGAGCGGATGACGATTCTTTTTCCCACTTGTAATTCGGCCACATACCGCGCTGATATCCGGCGCCACGATATTCAGGAAGAACGGATGTCGCAACATCCCAAACTCCACCGACACCGGCGGCAACAGATTTTCCGAATCCTGTCACGATATTGTTAACTTCTGTTCCAACGGCATCGCAAGCTTTCTTTCCTTCACAGTTTTTGCTGAAGAAAGTGCTTTCGATAAAATACCCCGGGCAGGTAACCGCGTTCACAAAACCTCTGCCGGCCATGGCTGGGACTTTATGATAATAGTCGCCATTGTCTGCTTCATCATTCCAATCGGCATAGGCGCCGGGAACAAAGGCTATCAAGCTTAACAATGCAAAAATTGCTGCTAGTTTCTTCATGATATTACCTCCTGTTTTTTTAAGCTGTCCCATCCCTGGGATCTTTAAGTAAAAATTAGGAAATATTAACTGCCAAAGCGCTGCTGAATTTTTAGCTGCAAAGACAAATCAATTATAACATCAAAAATTGATGGTTGTCCCGAACCATTTATATTTTCTTCACGTTCGTTCACCTGTTTTTTTCTCCTTGTCAACGCCAAATCCAGCAAGGTAAGATCGAACGTCTTCTAACTGATGAGGAAACCCTCCTATGAAGAAAACGATGCCGGTTCTTATTTCTTTTCTGATGTGGCTTTTTATAGGTACGATAACGATTTTCGTCACGATCCCAATAATTCTTTATACCCTTTTTTTCTGGTGGGTGGACAGTTCCCGCCGGCTCCAGCACGGGTTAAGCACGTTTTGGGGATTCTGGGTAACACATTTGAGCCCGTTCTGGAAAGTGGAAATTCATGGGATGTCCCATTTTCCCAAAAAGGGCGTTTTCGTCGCCGTTTCGAATCACTCCAGCCTGGCTGATATCATTCTTTTGTACAATCTGAAACGGCAATTCAAGTGGGTTTCTAAAGAAAGCTTGTTTAAAATCCCCTTCTTCGGCTGGGGCATGCATGCCTGCGGCTACATCCCTCTGAAACGGGGGGTGCAGACAAGCATTCGCGACACCTACGAAAAGGCGCTCTACTGGCTTAAAAAAAATATCACCGTCATGATGTTCCCGGAAGGAACCCGCAGCAAGGAAGGACATCTTGGCGCCTTCCACAACGGCGCTTTCAAACTCGCGCTGAAAGCAAAAGTTCCCGTACTGCCGATCGTGATTTTAGGATCAAAAAATATTGTTCAAAAAGGAAGCTGGGTGCTGGCACGAAAAGTTCATATCCGGGTTTTTGTGCTGCCGCCCGTGGATATTCAGCCCTACGAGCTAGATCAATTTGAAAAATTAAAAAATAAAGTGCGGGGGATAATGGAGGAAAAACTAGCGCATGGTTAGGTGCCAGACACCTTGTTTACACAAGGAGCCAGGCACCTTATTTTTTACTTCCCCTGAGCCGGCTGAGCTGAAGCCGGATTTTGAGCTTCGTGTTCTTTTTGCAGAATGGCCTGAATTTTGGCCTGAACTTTTTTTAGGATTGCCTCATCTTTCGTAATCGCCTGCACAATACCGTTATATTTCGACACGTTCAGTCCTTCCGAATCCAATATTTTAAAAATTTCTTGATTCGCTTTTACCTGAACTTCACGGATTTTCCGGTCTGCCTTAACAAAACTATCCAGCATCGCATCCGTGATTTTATCAGGGGCAATTGTCTCCTGCCCCATTTCTGCGGCCGTTGGAGCTCCCTTAGGTTCACCATCAGCGCGCTGCGCCAGAAGGTTGCCCTGAAACCCCAGCCCGATAACAAGAGAAACAATAAACATTTTTTTCAACATGGCCATTTTCTTCCTCCAAGGTTTGGACTTCGTAATATTCAGCGCATATTTTATGTTATAATGCCCGACTTATGAACATTATTCTTTTTGATATCGACGGAACATTGACCCGCTCAGGCGGAGC
>JACROU010000101.1 GCA_016214265.1 Candidatus Omnitrophota bacterium | reverse complement strand
GGGCCGGAATTTTTTGCGCGCATTTCGGCGTAACAAAAAATGGAAATGCCCTTTCCGATCCCCATCACGAACTTGCCGGGAAAAATATTTTGTACGTGGCGCAACCGGCCGGTGAAACGGACCGCAACATTCTGGAAGAATCCAAGCGCATTCTGTTTGAACTGCGCGAAAAACGGCCCCGTCCGCACCGGGATGACAAAATTCTGACGGATTGGAATGGACTGATGATCTCAAGTCTGGCTTACGGTGCGCGCATACTTGGCGAGGCGCGATACTTGGCCGCGGCGCGCAAGGCCACGGACTTTATTCTCTCGAAGATGAAGACCAAAGACGGCCGTCTTCTGCACCGGTACCGGGACGGCGAGGCCGTCATTCCGGGATTTCTTGAAGATTACGCCTTTTTCATTCATGGCCTAGTGGATCTGTATGAAGCGACTTTTGATGCGAAATATCTGGAAGCGGCCACGTTTTTTACCAAAGAAATGACACGTTTGTTTTGGGACGCGTCGGGTGGAGGATTTTTTCTCACCGGTCATGACGGTGAGCGGTTGATTTCGGAGTCGAAAGAATTGTATGACGGGGCGATTCCTTCCGGAAATTCGGTGGCGGCATTATCGCTTCTCCGCGTCGGCCGTCTGACTCAGAATCAAGAATTCGAAACTCAGGCCCACACTGCGATGGGAACTTTTTCCGCGCAGTTGGTTCAGCTTCCGTCGGGATATTCACAAATGCTCGCCGCGCTCGATTTTGCCATCGGGCCTACCCGCGAAATTGTGATTGAGGGAAATTTGAATGCGCCTGAGACGAGAAAATTATTGGAAGTGGTCAATTCGAAGTTTCTGCCGAACAGCGTGATCCTTCACCGCCCCGCGGAGGGAAAAACTAAAGTTTCGGTCTGCAATAATTATGTTTGCGGACTTCCGGTATTTGAAGCAGAAGCGCTACGGGCCATTTTAGAATAATTCGTCTCAAACTCTTCCAAGAGCGGCTTGATGGTTTTCATCGGGATCGCGAATCCGATGCCTTGAGCTTGCTGGGCCACGATCTGATTAATTCCAATCAATTTTCCGTCCATGTTTAAAAGCGCTCCGCCGCTCGAGCCCGGATTGATAGCTGTATCCGTTTGAATTAAATCTTTGAAAATCGGCTGGCCTTGTGGCGTAAACAAATCGCGGTGAATTGCGCTGATCACACCGGTTGAGACGGAGCTGGAAAGCCCGAATGGATTGCCCAGCGCGATTACGGGTTCGCCAATTAAAACGTCATCTGGTGTCGCCATCGGAATGACAAGTAGCGGGAATGGCGGATCGATTTTGATGACGGCCAGGTCATTGACTTGGTTCAGGCCCACCACTTTCCCCTCAATTTTGGTTCCATTCGAAAAAATAATATAAATGGTACTGGCCGCTTGCTGAATGACATGCGCGTTCGTCAGAATCAGTCCATTTTTATCGATGATAACGCCTGAGCCGAGGCTGGGGAGTTTTACGGCCTGATAGCCCGAGACAAAATTCGGCTGAGCGGGCTGCTGTTGCGGCTGGGCTTTCATCAGCACCATGCGTTCTGTGCTGATGTTGACAACGCCGGGACTCATTTGCTTGACGATGTTGACGACCGGCGTATGGCGCAGGGGATTTTCTTGTTTGGAGCAGGCGGGGAAAAAGAGGACCATAGACACGAGACAAGCGACTAGCGACCAGCAACTTATGTTTCTAGTCTCGGGTCTCGGGTTTCGGGTCATTTTTTTAGCTCCTTCAACTTGGCTTTCACCTCTTCAACGTGTCCCGCCACTTTAACATTCGTCCAAATGTGGGCAATTTGACCTACCGGATTAATCAGGAGGGTCGTGCGTACCACGCCCAGATATTCTTGGCCCATGAATTTTTTTAGCTGCCAAACGCCGTAGGTTGTGAGGATTTTTTTATCCGGGTCGGAAAGTAAAGTGATTTTGAGTTTCTGTCCGGCGATGAATTTCTGATGGCTTTTGCACGAGTCGGGACTGACGCCCAAAATTTCGGCGTCCAGTTTTTTGAAATCAGGATTCTCTTTCGTGAACGAAATTGCTTCGATAGTGCATCCGGGTGTGTTGTCTTTGGGGTAAAAATATAACACCACCCACTTGTCTTTAAAATCTTTGAGCGAAACAGGTTTTTCAGATTGATTTTGAAGTGTGAATTCAGGGGCTTGCTGGCCCACTTTTAATTTAGTTTCTTTTGCGGCAGATTTCGGCATTTTAGGCTCCCGTGTTTTTGTTATGAAGACAATTTATCGTCCATTTTTCAACGAATCTGTTGCCTAGCTTAAAGCCCAAAAACGGTGTAAGTCCAGCCGCAGCAATAGATACCAAATAAATAACGAGATGTTTACAGCGGGTATTATAGGTCAAAAGACCACAATTAGGCGAGTGCCTGTTGAAATTTCAATCAACATAAGGTATATTTCGGCTTCTCGATCTAATGAGTAGATAAGAGAAGACTGGGTCCCAAAACGCCATTCGATGCTGGGATGGCTTTTTTTGTGCCACAAAACTATAAGAGTTTAAAAAGTATTTTTTGTAACTTGGGAGAAAGTAAATAGTAAGATGATTATCCGATTATTGTGCCTCATTTTGGTTCTGAGTTCGGTACCGGTTTATGCCGGTGAGCCGGCTTGCGAGAACGCGACCATTTCCAATCCCAGGATTTTTAATGAAGATCCTCTGACCGCTCGTCAGGAAGCGAATGCCGCGGCACTGGGAAAAATGGATGATAATCCGGGACAGCATCAACAAAGCATTCGCCGGGAAATTTTGGCAGATTTAATTCTTCGAAAAAAAGGAAAAGTTGCGGAATATTATCATTCCATCTATGGCAAGGTGACCTCCCATACGCCAAAAAGGGTGGGGGTCCGGCCAGTTTTGGCATTCACCAAGAATTTTCTTGAAGAAGCGAAGGATCCCTCCCGTTGGCTGGCAGGAAAAACTCCGGAAGAAATTGCTGAAGCCGAAAAATATGCCCGCATGACAACGCTAGAGCTTGAAGAAGAATTCGCCAAATATTACCGCTTCTCAACTTATACGCTCAGAACTTTGAATTGGGAGGATTTCCGTCATGATACCATTGGCAATTTTATGCATGGGGCTTTTCGAGCCAAGCCCATTCTTGCGGATCCAACTGAGGATTCAGCAACTCGCGCTATTTTTGAAGAACGGCTTACGGCCGCCGCCATTTTTCGGGAATGGGTATACCGGCATTG
Source organism: Candidatus Omnitrophota bacterium (assembly GCA_016214265.1). Classification (GTDB taxonomy): domain Bacteria; phylum Omnitrophota; class Omnitrophia; order Omnitrophales; family JACROU01; genus JACROU01. The sequence goes on along the minus strand of JACROU010000101.1, from coordinate 909 downwards.
GGATGAGAGCCCGCGGCAGCCTTCCTGGCATTATTGGGATTCCGAACTTGCTCGTGCGTCTGCCAAAAGTATGGGCGTTTCTTCCCAGGTGGAAGGGTCGACTGTAGCTGAAACATACGCGTCTATTTATCAGAAAGCTATGGATCATGTTTCCCGCGAAAGATTTCGGGAGAGAGTTCCTATGTGGACAATGGCCATCCATTTTTTGGAAGAGGCCAAGGATCCATCTCAATGGAAGCTGGGATTATCAGAAGAGCGTGAGGAGTGTATCCGTTACTCAAAATTAACGACAGAACAGTTGGAAAAACAGCTTCTCAAGCTTCATAAGTTTAATAATTATAAACCTGCTCAAATCAACTGGCATTGGTTTAAGGGAGATGCGTTTTACGAATTAATTTATGTGCATTTTTTGTTGATTGAATCCGCAAGAAAAAATCATCGCGCCTACAAACATGCTGATTGGTATGTGAACGGCGAAAAAATATTCCACCTCTATCGGGAATGGGTATACCGGCATTGGGACACAAATCCAAAAGATGAGTCATGGACGTTATTCCAGAATTCCAATGGCGGCTCTACGCAGGCGTCCAGTTTGGGTCATCAGACGGCGGCGCTTAACGATCACCAGCAAGCGCTTGTGTTTCAGATCAACGGAACCGGAAATAATGATATTTTGAACCGCACCGCAGAGATTGTTCGCGCGAATCCGGAAAAAACAATTATTTTTGTCGTCGACAGCCACGCGGCGTACGCACCGATTCGTGCGGCATTGAAAGCCCGCGGTGTTGGTGCCAAGCAGCTCGATTCATTTCAAGTCAATCCGCTCCGTACAACCGCTGATGCGAATCGGTTCGCGAATTATGTTGAGGGCCTTCAGGCAAAATTTTCCGGCAATAATGATATTGCCGT
>JACROU010000051.1 GCA_016214265.1 Candidatus Omnitrophota bacterium | reverse complement strand
TCTGATTTACATGGCCTATGTTCCCCTGACGGAAATGGTGAGCCACAAACTCGCCGCGGCGGAAATGATGACGCGGGCCGTGGGATCGGCCGGAGCGGCGGTGATTTCTCTCATGGTCGTCTGCTCAACGTTCGGCGCGCTCAACGGCTACATTCTGACCTCAAGCCGGATTTTGTTCGCCATCGGAAAAGATCACGCCCTTTTCGCGGAACTCGGAAAAATCAATCCGAAATTTCTCACCCCCGTGCGGGCGCTCCTTTTTAACGCCGCGTGGGCGCTTGTCCTCGTCTGGACGGGAACTCTGGACTCCATCGTGACGTATTCCACGGTGATTATTTCGATTTTTTACGGACTGGCGGGCTTGTCGGTTTTTGTTCTGAGAAAAAAATTTCCCAACACCGAACGCCCATTCAAAGTTTGGGGCTATCCGTTCGCGCCAATCATATTCGCGACCGCGATGGCCGCTTTCGTCTGGTCGGTCTGGGTTCAAAGCCCGAAAGACACCGGCTGGGGATTTCTTCTATTAATCGCAGGGTTACCTCTTTACGCATTGTCATCATGCCTGGCACAAAAACGAGGGACTTATGGACTCAACAAAGCTGCTTAGCGTGAAAAGAAAATCGGAGTACAACCTCACCCCGGAAAAACCCGGGTTTAATTGGAAACCTGTTTTGTTTATTTTGGCGCTGGGCGCTTCCTTGTTTCTGACCATTTATTTCTTTGTGCAAGACCGTCATCCATCAACAGGAACGCCAGACCATCTGCCGAACGTCACGCCGGAAATGCGCACGGCGGATTTTTGGATCTCTCAAATCCCCGATGCAGGCCTGGTTCTCCGAAATACTTTAGAGACCAACGCGTGGAATTTACTGGAAGCCGGCGAAAAAGGCTCGATTATTTACGATCTTTCGGAATTCAACAAACTCACCACCCAGGCTGAAATCGTGAAAACACTGAAACAGGATTTTGACGGCGTCGCGGCCATGAATCTTTTCGACCGGAACCGGAACCCCGTTGACGACAAAGATTTTGCGAGGCTCGAAGCGTCTCAAAATCGAGACGTCGTCCTTCCAACGATTCCGGTTCAGTATGGAATTTTGATTCGCGACACGAATGTCCGGTTACTCCCCACCAATGAAGTTTTTACGAAAGAGCCGGGAGACCTGGAATTTGATGAGCTGCAAAATTCACGCGGACGCGCGTTTAGCATTATCCGCATTCTTCACAGCAGTAAAGATCAGGGGTGGTTTTACGTTCAGTGCTCGGATGTTCACGGATGGGTTCCAATTGATGATGTCGCGATTGTGCCGACAAAGCGCGCGGCAAAAACGTTATCGGCGCCGGAAAACTTTTTGATGGTGCTGGGCGACGCGGTCACGGTTTATTCGGATCCGGAAATGCGGATTCCGTTTACTCAAGTTCGGATGGGCACCAAGCTCACCGTGATTTCAGTTAGTGACAAAATAAGTTCCAATTACACAGTGACGATTCCCATCAAAGGAACCGGCGGCATGGTAGATATAGCAACAGCATACGTGAAAAACACCAACGATGTGCGTATCGGTTATCTTCCTTTCTCCCGCGAGAATATTTTGCGGCAGGCGTTTCGTCTGCTCGGCAAACCGTACGGTTGGGGCGGCATGTGGAAAGCGCGCGATTGCTCCAGTTTTCTTCAGGATGTGTTTCTGACGGTAGGCGTCGTGCTCCCCAGAAATTCAAGCGCTCAGGCAAATACCGGATGCTATTTTGTAAAGTTTAACAACGAGAAATCGAAAATTCCGGATTCCAAAAAACAGGCCGCGCTGGACCAGGCGCCCCCGGTCACGAGCCTGCTGCGTCTGAACGGACATATCATGTTGTACCTGGGAAAAGTAAATGGACATTATTACGCCATTCACAATTCATCCGGATACCGTGTGCCGCATCTTTTCAGCCGCGATGAGGTGCACAAACTGAATCAGGTGATTGTGTCCGATTTGTCACTCGGGAAGGGTTCAAAGAAGAAGTCATTACTCGAGCGGCTGATTTCGATTAATACGATTGCTTAAAGGTAAAGGTTCCTGGAACCTTTGTGCCACGTTGCTTTCTACAATAACCGCATCAAATAACTGCAGCCGATGCCCAAATAAGTTCCGATCACATTTCCGAGAATCGCAAGCAGCAGTCCGACAAACGCCAAATGCGGCTGATAGACGGCCGCAACAATCGTCGCCGAAGCGGTGCCGCCCACATTAGCTTGGCTCGCCGTGGCCAGAAAAAATAGCGGAATGCGGAAAATTTTTCCAACCAAAAAAAGCACGAGCCCCATCACAAGCACCCAGGAAATACCGAACAAAAGATAAATCGGCGTCTGAAAGATTCCCGCCAGATTCGCCCGCGCGCCGATACTGGTGAGCAGCAAATAAAGCAGAAAATAACCGATTTTTTCAAATAATGGATCCGATCCTTTTTTTAGGAATGACAGACCGATACCGAGCGCCGTCGCTAAAATAATCGCCGAGGTGTTTGAGATCGGAAGAAAAGAGACCATCACGCCCAACAAAATACAAATCACAATCCAAATTCTGTGCGATTTCTGATCGCTGAGATTGGCAGTTTGAACATCATCCAGCCATTCCAGGCGCGATCGATTCCAGCGGTCATATTCCTCCTGGAATGACGAGATCTGCATGACAATCCCCATCCAAACATAACAAACAATCGAGTCCACAATCACCATGACGGAAAAAATCGACTCAGGCACATGAATCGCCTCTTTTACGGCAATCATGTTGGCGCTCCCACCCGTCCAACTAGCGGACAAAGCGCCGAGCCCCATCCACGAATCCGGCGGAAGCCACGGTTTGAATAGTAAATAAAGAAGCGGACCACCCAAAATAATCGCAAGCGTCCCAGCCAGCATGGAACAAAGCGCCGCAGGACCCAACTGCCAAATGCCTCTCAGATGCGCGCCCGCCAAAAGTAAAATCAAACAGGCCGGCAACAAATGTTTCGACATGGCCGGATAAATAACATGTGTATGAGGAATGAGCCCGACCCAGGAGGCAATCATCGGCAGGAAATAGCACCAAAGCGGCGCGGGCAAATGCTTGATGATCGGATTATTTTGAAAATAGCGGGTAAACCGAAAAACCAAAGCGACAATCAAAACAAAGAAAACAATAATCAAAATGGAACTTGAGAGGTCCGGGACGTTCAAATCAGCGGGCATTTCACTTCAGATATTCTTTCACGATCTGAATAATTTTAGTCGGGGGGGTAAGCTTGCTCATAAACATGGCGCCACCCGCCTTCATCACGTCATCCGTAATTCCCGGCTCCATTCGGCCCGAATAAATAATCACGGGAATATTTTGGGTCACCGGATCAGCCTTGAGCATTTTGCACACATTGATACCGTGAATATCATGAAGCATCAAATCCAAAATAATCAAATCGGGAACTTCTTGTTTCGACGTCTCAAATCCCCTCCGACCGTCATCCTCCCAGAGGGTCTCATAACCTTGCGCCTTAAGCAAATCCATCATCAATTCCGCAATTTCCTTTTCGTCATCAACAACCAAAATTTTCTTAGCCATAAATCTTTTCCTTCTTTTTCACAGCCGGGCTGACAGTTACGCCACTCCCTTTTACTCCGGCACGGATTTTTAATATCGGCCCTTTCGACAGAAAACCTCCGCACAAATTTTTTGAGGGCTTGAGTAAATACGATGAATCCAGATCGATGGCGCTGAACGCTCCGGTTCCCGAAGCCAAATGAACACTGGCCGACAAACCAATCACAGATTCCGCCATGCAGCCAATCATCAATTGAATTTTCTTTTCGCGAGCATATTTGATAATTCGAAGGGCTTCACCAATTCCAGACTTGGCTAATTTGATGTTAATCATATCCACAACGCCACGGCGAACATACTCTTTCGCATCCTGAAGGGTTGCGATGCTTTCATCCAAAGCGACCGGAATTCCAATCTCCTCTTTCACAAGACGCCATTCTTCCCACGCACTGTCTTTGGGTAATGGCTGCTCCACAAAGTCAACCATGATATTTCTTTTCTTCAATTCGTTGGCAAATTCCAGAAGTCCTGGAACACTAAATCCTTGATTGCCATCAATAATTAAACGGGCTCCAGGAACTGCGTCATGAACTGCGATCACGCGCTTTAAATCCGAGCTCCATTCCACACCCACTTTAATTTTGAATTTTCTAAACCCATTTTTCCATTCACTGCGCGCGACTGTTCGAGACAAATCCGCTGGCCATGCTGAAATTGTCAGACTGGTTTCAAGCGGAGCATGTTTCCCGCCAAACAATTGATACAACCCGACGCCCTTCAGTTTGGCTTTAACATCATAAAGTGCCATTTCGAGCGCGGAAAAACTTGTGGCGTGAATATCCTCGGACAATCCCCGCTCAATAAAACTCATCGCTTCAGAAAACGTCTTCCCCTCGAGCTCCTGTTTTAAAGTCACCAACTCGCGCATCATTACGGCCTGTGTCGCTGAAGGAATAGCCAATGAACTTGAGGCTTCGCCAAATCCTTTGACGCCTCCTTCAAAATTCACGATGACTAGCACATTTTGAGTCATGGTCTTGTGGCCAAGCGCGGTCACGAAGGGATTTTTCAGAGCAATATCCAGTGGAAGAATATCGATTTGCTTAATCGCAGGATTTTTTTTCATTTAATCTCCAAACCAGCCAAAACGCGTTCCTCTACGGAAAACGGCTTATCCGGAAAAGTAACATAATGATGCGTAAGACTATATGCAACACGCTCGAGAGCAATCTGATGGTATTGGAATTTGTGATGCGCCCAGCTTTTAAAGTACCGCTTCAAAAATCCCTCCGCACTCAACACATCATATTGCAGAACATGCACCAATTCATGAAAGAGAGTGGGAAGCGAAGCCTCAGATTGTCTATCGAGAAACACGCAATTAATTAATGTAAGACCGGCTAAATGACGGCATCGGAAAACAGTTTTCAACATCGAAAGGCGGATTTTTGTGAGAATATCTAGTGGATGAGTCTTGCCTAAAACTACCTTTCGAACCCGCTCCAGAATATCTAGGCTGAAATAAGGAAGAAAAGCCGCTTTCTCAATATCCGAAAGAGGCTCTCCAAGATGATAAAACGCTTTCTGCTGTTTTTTAGCCCAGCGCTGCGCCAGCCAAGATAAAATGTAAATCACCTTGTGTGATGATGCCTCTGTCAAACTGGAATTTAACGAACAACCTGACTTTTCACTTAGTACGGATCATCGGCGTTTTCTACGATTTGCTTAAGGTTACCATGGCTCTCCAGAACCGGGAAAGCTCATCCCCAAGATAAATCTGTTTGAGAATCATTTCGGATAATTAAATGTTACTGGAATTTCAACTTCGTGATTGATGCTTTTGTGAACCGGACAGGTCAACGCCGCGCGCTCGAGCATCGTTTTTTCCTTCTCCGAATATTTTTTTGCAAAATTAAGCGCAACCGTCAATTTTCCAATTCTCCGCTCAGGAGCGCTCACCATTTCTTTTTCCACGCGGCATTTGAGTCCAGAAAGATCAATGTTATGCTGACGCGCCATAATGCCCATAATTGTAATCATACAAGAACCGAGCGCGGATGCCACCAGATCCGTCGGCGAAAATGATTCGCCTTTTCCCTGATTATCTTTCGGTGCGTCCGTCACTAATTGTGTTCCAGACGGACCATGCGTCAATTTTGCGCGAGCACGACAAAAGCAGCGTTCTCAACACGCGAGCACGATGGACAGGAAATAATATTAAGTCCTTTTCCAAAATCGGGAACCGAAATAAATTTTTTATCCGCAATATCTTTCAAAATTTGCCGTCCGATAGTGATTTCTTCGTATTTTTTTTCATTAGCGAGTGTCAGCGAGACGCGAATTGTCTGTCCAATTCCCTGCGGAATCAATTTCTCGAACGCAATGCGAGTTTTGATCACGCCATCGGGCGGAAGCCCTGCTTCCGTCACACCCAAATGGATTGGCACGTCCGGCCGGCGCGCACGAAACCGCTGATTACAAATAATCACTTGATGGGGGTCGGAATCTTTAAGGCTGACCACATAATTCATGAAATGAAGCTGGTCCAACAAATCGCAATGCCAGGCAGCCGATTCCACAATAGCACCGACATGATCGCCTGGAAATTTCTGCAAGAAATCCGGGGCGATGGATCCACAGTTCACTCCCACCCGCAGCGCCAGCCCATGCTGTTTGGCAATTGCGGCAATCCACGAAACTTTATTCTCGATGGAGGTGGTCCGATCCAGATGATGAAGATGGCCCGGGTTGTAACGGATTTTGTCCACAAACGGCGCGATTTTTTCGGCGAGCGGAAAATTTTCCTGGAGGTCGACCACCAGACGGGCCCTGGTTTGACGGCGAATTTCTTTGAGGGCCTCAACATCTTTATCGTTATCAATGGCGATACGAACTAAATCGGCACCGTGAGAGACCAAATCATTGATCTGGCGGACTGTGGCCTCGATATCTTGGGTGCGCGTGGCACACATGCTTTGAACGGAAATGGGAGCGTCGCCACCGATAACTAGGTCGCGAACCTTGATTTTACGGGTCAACATAGGAGGAATATCATATCACAAAAAGGTTCCTGGAACCTTGGTGCCAGGAACCTTAGCAGATTCGGGGCAGCTGTTCTCCGCTGAGCATATCCACAATCCGTGTCGTTCCGATGCAATTTTTCGCCGTCACCAACCCCGAGGCGTGCTCTCGAACCGACCCTACGATAGCGGCACCAGTTCCGAGCGGATGCGCTTTCAAAATCGCGAGCGCTTTTTCGGCGTCATTTTTGGGGACGAACAGGGCGAAACGCCCTTCATTCGCCACATAAAGCGGATCAAAACCCAGAATTTCGCACGCGCCCCGGACATCTTCGCGGACCGGAATCCGGCTTTCGTCGAGTTGAATCTGGACTTTGGCTGATTCTGAAATTTCGCAAAGCGCGCTCGCCAATCCTCCACGGGTCAGGTCGCGCAGGCAATGAATATCGACTCCACCATTTACCAATTGTTGAACCATCCCGGCGAGCGGCGCGCAGTCGCTTTCGATTTGGCTTTCGAATGAAAGATTCTCGCGCATCGCCATAATCGCAATGCCGTGGCGGCCGATATCGCCGCTAATCAAAACCTCGTCACCGGGACGCACACTTTTCGGCTGAATCGACATCTCATGTTCGACAATGCCGATGCCGGCGGTGTTAATGAAGATGCCGTCGCCTTTACCTTTTTCGACGACTTTGGTATCGCCCGTCACCAGCTGAACACCGGCCGCCTGTGCCGAGCGCTGCATCGATTGAACAACGCGCCAGAGCGTTTCCATCGCGAGGCCTTCTTCGATAATAAATCCCGCGGACAAATAAAGCGGCCACGCGCCGCACATCGCCAAATCATTCACCGTTCCATTCACCGCCAGCGTTCCGATATCCCCTCCTGGGAAAAAAAGCGGCTGGACCACGAACGAATCCGTAGTGAACGCCAGCTTCATGCCATCCATCGAAATCACGGCCGCGTCATGCTGCGCGCCCAGCAAAGAATTTTTGAATGCGGGTATAAACATTTTTTCGATGAGTTGATGCGTCAATTTGCCGCCGCCTCCGTGCGCCAAGGTCACGTTGGGATATTTTTGAATCGGAATCGGGCAAGATGACGTGAATTCATTAACTTTTTCAGACATTTGCAGAAACCCTCCGGTAACGATAATAAGCCGAACACGCCCCCTCCGAGGAAACCATCGTCGCACCCAGCGGATTTTCGGGCGTACAGCGCGTGCCAAACGCCGGGCACTCATTCGGCTTTTTGATGCCCTGAAGAATGATGCCGCTGATACATTCCGCGGGCTCCTCAGCGGTATAATCCGAAACTCCGAAACGCTTTTCCGCATCGAAATCCGAAAATTTTTCTGTCAGCGCAAATCCACTTTTTGGAATTTCTCCGACTCCGCGCCATTTTCGAGGAATAATCTTAAATACTTCCTGAAGAAGCAGCTGGGCCGGCTGATTGCCCTCGCGACGCACTGAACGTGAATATTGATTCTCGACTTCCGCGCGACCTTCTTCTAACTGCTTGACGCACATATAAATTCCCTGCATGAGATCCAGCGGTTCAAATCCCGTCACGACAATCGGAACGCGATACTTGTTCGCGATCGGCTCATACTCCGTGTACCCCATCACTGTGCACACGTGACCGGCCGCCAAGAATCCCTGAACTTTATTTCGGGGCGAGGACAGAATCGCTTCCATCGCCGGCGGAACCAGCACATGTGAAACCAGAATCGAAAAATTTTTGACACCCTTCTGCCAGGCCTGATACACCGCCATCACGTTGGCGGGCGCCGTCGTCTCAAAACCAACAGCAAAAAACACAATTTGTTTTTCAAGATTTTGTCCCGCAATTTTGAGCGCATCCAGCGGCGAGTAAACAATGCGCACATCCGCTCCTTTTGCGCGCGCGGAAAAAAGATCCTCTCTCGAGCCTGGCACACGCAGCATATCGCCGAACGAACAGAGAATCGCTCCGGGTCTGAGGGCAATCTCGATGGCTTTGTCGATAAGTTCGAGCGGCGTCACACAAACCGGACATCCAGGCCCATGAACCATCGTCACCTGCTTCGGAATCAGCTCGTCAATGCCGAATTTCACGATGGTATTCGTCTGACCACCGCAAATTTCCATGAGGGTCCATGGCTTTGTCGTAATTTTCCTGAGCGCCTCAGCAAATTGATGGACCGCTTTCGCATCGCGGTACTCATCCATATATTTCATCCTACTTCATCCTCCAGCTCACTCAATTCTTCCATTTCCTCAAGATAACCAAAAACACGATTCGCCTCTTCCTCATCAATGATGCTAATGGCGAATCCCACATGAACGATGACATAATCGCCCACTTTCGCTTCGGGTACGTACGCCAGATTGGCTTCTTTCACAATACCGCCGAAGTCGATTTTTCCCAACTGCTCCAACATACCTTCATGCTCAATGCTAATAATTTTTCCCGGAACCGACAGACACATAATCGCTCCTTTTCGTTTCTCGAAATGCCGCCACCACCTGACCGAGCGCGAGGCCCCCGTCATTGGGCGGAACACGCTGATGCCAGTAAGGACAAAATCCAGCGTCCTCAAGCCGGCGCACCGCGCGTTCGGTTAAATACTTATTTTGAAAACAACCGCCTGAAAGCACCACCTTTTCTTCCCCTAATTCTTTGGCTACTTTGATGATAATTTCCACGAGTGTATTGTGAAATTTTGCTGAAATACTTTTGAGCGGATTACCCGATTGAACTTCCGTCAAAATTTCAAAAATCATCGCCTCCCAATCAATCACGATGGGGTTTTCTCCCGTCAGGCAAAACGGATAAACGTCTTCGACCGCCACCCCATCCAAAGCAAACTCCAGCCCCATCGCCGCCTGGCCCTCGAAGCGCAACATTTGATGAAGTCCGGTCAGCGAAGCAACGCCGTCAAAAAGACGTCCGACACTGGACGTCAGAGGACAATTTATTTTTTTGGTGAGCATCGATTTTAGTACGTCAAGTTCCGACGGAGAAAAGGCTTTAAAAATTTCCCAATCTTTCATTTGAAACAAATCTTCGCCGAAAACCTCAAACAAAAGACCCAGCGCCACGCGGCGGGGTTCCTTCACTGCCTTCTCACCGCCGGGAAGCGGAAAGGGGCGGAAATATGCGGCGCGCTCAAACGAGATATCGTTGATCTTCAGAAATTCCCCGCCCCAAATAGTTCCATCCGGTCCGTATCCCGTTCCGTCCCAGGCAATCCCAAGCACCGGCCCGTTAACTTCGTTTTCCGCCATACAAGAAATGACGTGCGCATAATGATGCTGCACCTGCGTCACCGGAATTCTCGAACTTTGAGCAAATTGAGTCGACATGTAATCGGGATGAAGGTCGCAAGCTAGCATTTCGGGTCGAAATTCGTACAAATCTCGAAAACTCTGAATCGCCGCAACGAAAGCAGCATGGGATTTTTCCGTCTCAAGATCTCCGATGTGCTGACTGATAAAAATTTCATTATCTATCGAAGCGGCGACGGTGTTTTTTAAATGACCACCAAGCGCAAGCAGCGGCGGAAGAACTTCCCCCAGATGAATCGGAAACGGCGCAAATCCGCGAGCACGCCGGAGCATCATTTCACGACTGAGCATCACTCGCACGATAGAGTCGTCGACAGACCGCACAATCGGCCGGTCATGAACCAGGAAAAAATCGGCAATACCGTGAAGTCGCTCAAGCGCTTCACGCTCGTCGATGCAAATCGGCTCATCCGAAATATTCCCGCTGGTTGCCACTACCGGAGAATTGAATCCGCGCATCAGAAGATAATGGAGCGGTGTATACGGAAGCATCACTCCCAAATAGGGATTGCCGGGAGCAATCGATGGCGCAAACGAAACTTCTGACTTCCGCTTTAAAATAACAATCGGGGCCTCCGGAGAACCGAGCGCGCGCTCCTCCAGCGCACTCACGTCGCAGTGTTCCTTGACTAATTCAAGCGAGGGAAACATCAGCGCGAATGGTTTTTCCTCGCGGTGTTTGCGCGCACGAAGCTGTTTAACCGCCTCCTCATTCGCAGCGTCCACCATCAAATGAAATCCGCCAATCCCCTTCACGGCTACGATGTTTCCATCTCGAATCGCTTGAGCAGCTTTCGACAGCGCCTCGTCCCGCTCCGCGATCACGCGTCCCTCCGCGTCCCAATATTGAAGTTGGGGACCACAGGCGGAACACGCATTCGGCTGCGCATGAAAACGACGGTCGAGCGGCTTTTCGTATTCCGCACGGCACGTCTCGCACATCGGGAATTTTTTCATCGAAGTATTCCCACGATCGTAAGGAAGCGCTTCGATAATTGAAAATCGCGGCCCGCAATTCGTGCAATTAGTAAACGAATAACGGTATCTGCGGTTGGTAGGATCAAAAATTTCGGCAAGACATTCCTGACATGTAGCGATATCAGGAAGAACATAAACCCGTTTCTCGCCCTCTGCACTGGGGCGAATTTCAAAATCAGAATAACCGAGAGAATCTAAATATTGAAATTCCAAACTTTGAATCACGGCCAGCAAAGGTTTTTCTTCTTGAATCCGGAGAAGAAATTTTTCTAGTTCTACCGGATTTCCTTCGACTTCGATAAATACACCCTCGGGAGAATTATTCACCCACCCCGGCAGTCCCAATTCTGTCGCGAGCCGGTAAATAAATGGACGAAAACCAACTCCCTGCACCGCACCACGAATCGTGACTTTGAGCCGCGTCATCCCGACGCCCCTTCCAATTCAATGGAATCAATCAAGATATTGTTGCCGCTCGTGATTTTGACATTTCGGGAATCACAGTTATCGCACAGAAGTAAATGGTGATCCGTCACTTGCCCCTCCGCACGGCAATCAAGACAGCAAACTGTAACCGGAACTTCTTCAAGATCAAGCCCGATTCCTTCCAGCCGCGTACCTTTGGTTAAAAGTTCAAAATGCATTTTCACGCTTTCCGGCTCCAGATGCAGCATCTCGCCCACTTTTACTTTGATCTGTTTCACCTTTCCTTTAGGATGTTTTTTTAGCTCCGACAAAATTGCGGCAACGATTTGTTCGGTAAAATTACCTTCGTGCATGTGTTTGCTCCTCTGAAATTAGTGAGTAAATTCGGCGGATAGCTTCTTCCGCGCGCTGGCGAACCGACTCTGAAATTTCCGTACCGTAATCAAAATTTTCGCCGCGCACCGTGCAAATATAAATCTGGGGATGACTGTGATAAATTTGGGCTGCCAGAAGCACGAGCACCTCGGGACCCAAATGGTGAGACACCGGCATCTCAAAAGATTTAGACACGTCCAGTTTTCGCAGGTGTATTTCTGGACCGTCCTGACGGGCGTCCACAAAAATAATTTTGGAATAAAGACCAAAACTTTCGACAAGTTCGGTGACAAGCTGCTGCGTAACGATAACATCTACAGCGGAAAGACGAAGCGCACCTAGCCGCTCGGCAATATAAAGACCAATTCCATCGTCAGAGCGTACAGAATTTCCGTAGCCGACGACAAGAATCTTATCCCCCTTTTCGGATAACATTGACAATTTCACCTGCATGATCGCGTAATTCGATCACGAGCGGCATTGCGCCAATCGCGTGCGTCGAACAGGAAAGGCAAGGGTCATAACAGCGGATTGTTGCCTCCACGCGATTTAGCATCCCTTCTTTTAAATTATGGCCATCGACGTACTGCTTGGCCACTTCCAGAACACCTCGGTTCATCGCGGGATTATTTTGCCCCGTCGCGATGAGAAGATTTACCTTTTGAAGGATTCCGTTTTCGTCCGTGATGTAATGATGGAACAGCGTTCCGCGCGGGGCTTCAGAACAGCCGACGCCTTCGGCTTGATTTCGGGATGCTTTCGCGAAAATTTCTTTCGAAGTAACCCGTGAATCATTCAAAATCTCTTGAATCTGCTCAATCGCGGTCAACGTTTCAATCAGCCGGGCATAGTGATAATAAAACGAGCCCTGAACCGGCCGCGTGTTCCCGATCGCTTTAAATTCTTTAAGTTCACGATCCGCAAGCGGCGTTTGCATTTTCGAAGCCACATTGAGCCGCGCGAGCGGGCCAACACGATAAAAACCTTTCGGCTGGCCATACGGCTTGTAGAACGGATATTTGAGCCACGACCATTCCACTGGTTTTTCGGAAATGTAATCCAGATAATTTTTAGGATCGAGTTGATCCCCGATAATTTTTCCATCGGCATCCACGAAACGCAGTTTTCCGTCGTAGAGCTCATGCGCACCATCGCTAGTGACCGTTCCGAGATAAAGCGTTTCAAAAGAAGCGAAGTTTTCGACTTCTTTTTTGTTTTTGTCGCGGTAGTCTTTAAAAATACTGATGCCGATTTTGGTTGTCTCGAGCACTTCGGGAATCCACTCCAAAAGCGCCTTTCGGTGAACGTCTTCAAGACCCGTAAGCATGCCGCCAGCGACAATGCCGATCAAATGCACTTTTTTACCGGTAATCCGCTCGCTGATCTCATGTCCAAATTTCCGAAGCCGGACGCCGCGGCGCGCAATATCAGGAAATTTTTCCGCAACTCCAAGAATATTCCGCTTTGCCGGATCTGAGTCCCAGCCTAGAAGAAAATCCGGGGACGAAAGATGAAAGAAGCTAAGCGCGTGCGAAGCAATCGATTGCCCCAAATGAAGCAATTTACGAATCAGGGTTCCCGCAGCCGGCGGA
>JACROU010000050.1:25093-27777 GCA_016214265.1 Candidatus Omnitrophota bacterium | reverse complement strand
TACACATTGTCTCATTTTTTTTTTTTTTTTTCTTAAATTAGATTGTTCTGCCTTGCCATTATCTTTTTGATGATGAATCTGATTTCTAACAAATGTGTGGAGACTGACTTCATTTGGGTTTCCCATCCAAGGGAAAGAAGCCGATTCGCCCTTTTCTGTCTGAAAATAAACCCTATCGAAATCCTTAATCCCCTTATCATCTGCTTTCAAGTGTTTTAATTCTTCATACAGTTCATTATGGTATTCTTCGGTCGGCAAACCAAATGCAAGATAGTTGATTTCATTGGAAGAAATATAAGGGAGGACTCGCTTTTGTACTGGCAGAACTTGAATGGCATCTCGACCACCTGACAAAACCTCTACCTTTATTTTTTCATTATGTAAAAGCTGCTTAACGAGCAAGGGGGAATGTGTAGTGAGTATAATTTGTGCTGATTTTGAAAATTCGAGCAGTATTTCCACAAAGTCCTCTTGCAAGGAAGGATGCAAATGGAGCTCCGGCTCATCGATGAGAGCTATAAGCTGCTTACCGCTTTGCTTTGACAAATAAAAAGAATATAACAAAGAAAAAATCATTTCATAACCGGCTCCGATCATCGACAAAGGTATCTGTTGATTATTTTCTTTGGCTTGAGCAAAAAAGCACTTGTGGTGTGGGCGTAAATTATCAATAAAATTCAGAGTAATATTTGATTTGCTGATGGTATTAAATCTTTGAATGGCTTCTTCGAGAAATTTATTTTCAATACTAATTTTGTTTGTTTCTTTAAAGATTTTGTTTATATCAGGAATTTCTTCCTTACTTTTAATATACTGGAAATCAAAATCTTCCACCAAACGGTCGAATCTCGTCGGATTATACGTACCAGATCGAATTTGATATGTACGGTTTTTATCTAAAAATAGAACGTCATTCTCATTAAATCTTTGGCCTTTAAATGGATTATTGACGTTGACCCGCAAATCGGGGCTGCCATCTTTCGGCTTCTCCTCACCATCTGCTCTGACGAACCTTTGGTCACTTACAATCGTTGATGAAAGATAAGCACGATTCTCTCTAGCTCTAATACCGCCTTCAAAAATAAATCCCTTTGATTTGAATGACCCTTTTGGCATGGTTCCGTCAACTTCAAAATCAGATTGTGAAGAAATCTCTATGATAGTTTTTCCCTCTAAATTATTAATATCTTGTATTGAAAACCCATCTGCCTTGTACGACAGTAATGGTAAAGCTATGGCATCAAGTAATGATGTCTTGCCGCAACCATTTTCCCCAACAAAGACGGTTAGGCCGCTTCCATAATTAATCGAGTCAGGGACATTTAATTCTGGCACTTCAAATGGAGGGACAGAGTTGAATAATCTGTAGTTTTGAATCTTAACTTTATTTATAAACATAAAATGAAACCTATTTTCACTTGTTGAAGTTATAACTTTGAAAAACCAAAGCCATAGCTGGTTCTATATCAGGTTCACTATCTATTTTTAACTCATAGTCGCCATTACCCCAATGGCCTATTGGCTTGGGCTTGGTCAAATCGCGTGCAAGGTGATTGGGGTCTTTAAGATGACCGCTTTTAACATTTAAGAATAATTTAATATCCTTGCTTCTTATTTCGACATCGACAAAATTGGTAGACAATTTATATGCGATATAAAGCTTCTTAGGCTCTTCTTTTATATCTTCGTCGTTAGCTAGGATATTCTCTCTCAGACTTAAAAAAAGCGCCTTAATCTTATCATTTGCTTTTTTAAGATGATCTTCAACGGAATACTGTTTTTGCAATACTTGCTGTTTTTCTTTAGCGGCTTTTGATTTTTTCACAATTCCTGCGGTAGACACCTTCACTTTCTGATAATTTTCTGGCTCAAGATACAAAATATGCTCCTGATAAATCCTATATCGCAAGAGTTCGACATTTATTGGTAAAATATCCGCTGTATCGAGGTCATATTTATTGTAGCTTTCCGCTATACAAATAACTCTAGGCGAATCCCAATCTATTGGGACGTCAATATTTTTATTTTTGCAGAGGAGTTCGAAGTCAGCTTTATGATCTAAGAGCCAACGCAAATAAGAAAGCCCTTGATTGATTACGTTGTCATCTGCTCTTTTTTTATATTCAATAATTACAGGAGCGCCATTCTTATCAACGCCCAAAGTATCAATCCGTCCGCCGAAGCTGGTCGAATATTCTGACGCAAGGAAGATAACATTAAGCAATTCTTCAAGGTTGTTCTGAAATATCGTCTGTAACGTTTTTTCTCGATCAATTTCAGCAGAAAGCAACTTGGTAACTGTTAGACCATTAACTTTAAATAAGGCCATACGATCTCCGAAAAATTAGTTAAATTTTCGCTCTATTCTTCTAGAAGATAATTTTTTCCAGATTGCTCTCAGCATCTGAATTTCATTAACAGACAACCTCATTGCCTTGCGCAATAGAAGATCGTCTGTTTTTTGGAGAACAGCATCAATGTCTTTGGCTTTCCTAAATTCTTTGTCTAATTCTTTCAGAAAGTTTTTCGGCACATTTATTAACGGCAGAGGGAGTTTCTCTGCTTCGTTTGGTTCTAATTCTAAGACCCCCCCCCCATAACTACGACCCATACTTTCCGTAAAGGCAAATGTAAGCGAATTATGAAAAAACGAAGTAATTTTTTGAGCTTCCACTTTGGTTTTA